>CAYOYT010000312.1:0-3823 GCA_964408245.1 uncultured Dongia sp.
TCTCATCGAATCTATGCATCGTCTTTGCCGACCACTCGCGTTGCTGTTGCCATTGCTGCTCACCGGCTGCGGCAATTGGACTCCACTCATACCAGGCACGCCGGCTGGCGATACGAATTTTTCGATCCTGACGGGTGGGTATCAGTACACACTGCTGATCTCCATCTACGCTATCTTCTTCGGCTCACTCATCGGTCTGATTGGCGCCCTGTTGGTGCGTAGCCGATTTGCGTTTTTGCGTCGAGCGGTATGGCTCTATGTCGAGCTGTTTCGCATGGTGCCGCTTTTCGTGCTGCTGTTATGGATTTATTACGCATTGCCGATCGCCATAGGTGAGTTACCGGAAGCTTTGCACGATCTTCCAGGCTTAGAGATGCTTCGCCGTATGGAGCCGTTTACGGCAGGCGTAATAGGGCTTTCGCTCCTATCTGGGGCTTTCATGGTTGAATTGTTCCGGGCCGGGATTGAAAGCGTGGGCAAGCCGCAGATTGATGCCGGCCTGGCCTTCGGCATGTCGCGCGCGCTGGTCATGCGGCGGATTATCCTACCGCAGGCAGTCAGGCGGATGTTGCCGCCAATGACGAACCAGTTCATTTCGACCATCAAGGATTCGTCACTGGCCGGTTTCTTGGGTGCAGCGGAGCTGACGAAGCGGGCAATTCTCCTGCAGACACAGATCCTGCATCCACTGGAGATCTATACTTTCCTTGCCGTGGAATATATTTTGTTCTTGACGATACTGACAGCGCTCGCCCGGTATCTTGAGCGGCGCTATCCGCAACATAGCTAGGCTAGCCGAGAAGTTTTTCCGCCCGTTGCATCGGTTCGTCCGCCGCTTCAACCAAGGCTTCGAAAGCCGCGCGCAGCTGCTCGCAGCGCAAGGTAGATGCCTGCGATAGAACCTTGGCGACGATCTTGTGTCGGGCGTGAAACTGCACCATATCCACCGACACTTCGCGCGGCAGGATGCTAAGCTTGTCAGCATTGGCCTCAAACACCGTCATGGGTGGCAAGGCGATGCTGGCAAGTTGCGCAGTTGGAATAGGCAGATCTTGAATGAGATTGGCGGTGCCGTTGAATGCTGCTTGCGCCGACGCGCGCATAGCTAGCACTTCGCCCAGAAGAATCGCCAGAAGCGCCTGCATTTCCGCTTCCACCGCCTTGTTTTCCGCGCGGTCGCGCAGGCTGCTCATAACAAGAGCGATAAGGCCGGCGATAGCAAGGGCGGCGACGATTGGAATCTGCATCAGCCAACCCCTCAGCAGGTCAGCATCTAGCGCCGGCTTAGCTTGCTCGATTTTGCCATCTTCTGAGGTCGGTTTGTTCCAAAGTCCTAGATTACGGCCCCGCGCTTCCGTCTCAGCGGCATCGTAACGTGCTGCGCGTTCGCGTTCTTCGGCATTTTGCGATGTAGTCTGGCGATAAACTGCGGCCATACCACCAGCGAGCATTGTTTCGGCAATGTTGGCGGTACAGCGCGGCGCAAGCATTCTTAGTGCCACGCGCGCTTCCGGTCCCATCGGCACCGTCATCAAAGGAGCGGCAATCCCATCGAGCTGGAAAATGACGTCGCCAATCGCGATCTCATCGCCGTCGATGGCCTGACCGGTCCCTTCAAGCTTCGGTGGGATCGGGGCTTCAAGGGGCTGCGCATCAACATCGCCTACTGGCACGGCAGGTGGTGGTGGCTGCAACGGATTCTTAGTCTTGGCGGCCGCGCTGCCGATAAGGGCGAGGGCGAGCATGGCGGCACCAGCCAGGCCGATCTTAATCTTCATTGAAAATCCCAGATATTTCCATCGTCCCTGGTGGTCTAGGTAACGGTGCCCAGTCGACCCGTCAATGGGAGTCTAGACAGTCAGCTTAAAACTGAATAAGCATTCAAGAATTGAACGTTTATTCAGTTTAAGGAGGAACGATGGCGACCAAATACGATGCCATTGTGATCGGGGGTGGACATAACGGCCTGGTGACAGCTGCCTATCTCGCCAAGGGGGGTGAAAAAGACGGCAAGAACAAGCTCAAAGTGCTGGTGCTGGAGCGCTATCACAAGGTGGGTGGCGCTGCGATGTCGGAGGAGATCTATCCAGGCTTCACTTATTCCACATGCTCCTATGTGTGTTCGTTGCTGCGCCCGGAGATCTTTCGCTTCCTCGATTTGCCGCGTCATGGATTGCAGGTGATTCCTTACGAGATCAACTCGTCACCCAATCCGGAAGGTGAGGGTATCGTCACCTATTCGGATCATGACCGCACGCGTGAATCATTGCGCCGGCATTCGATTAAGGATGCCGAGGCTTATGATCATTACGCCGCTGAGATTAGCCGTCAGTGTCGCTTTATCAAACCGCTGCTGATGATCACGCCGCCAGATCCGACACAGCTCAATCCCTTCGCGCAGAACAAGATTAATCCCTGGGGCAAGCGCAACGATCTCGAAGGGCTGTTCAAAATCGCGCATGAATTCGGTCGCATGGGCGAGAAGCAGATGTATGAAATTCTGCGCTTCTGGACAATGTCAATTGGTGATTTCCTGGATGAGTATTTCGAGACGCCACGGTGGAAAGGATTCTCGGCTGCATCGTCAATTATCGGCACCGCGCTCGGACCATATTCACCGGGCACGGCCTATGTGTTGTTGCACCATTATATGGGTGAGGTTGACGGTCAGATCGGTGCTTGGGGCTTTGCCCGCGGTGGCATGGGCTCCGTCTCGAAAGCGATCGCCTCCGCCGCGACGGAAGCCGGCGTTGAGATCCGCACCAACGCGGAAGTTGACAAGGTTATCGTTCGCAACGGTAAGGCAGTCGGCGTATCGCTGAAGAATGGCGAAGAAATCTACGCCCGCACGGTGGTCTCCAATGCTGACCCGAAGCGCACTTATCTGAAGCTTATCGAAAAATCCGACCTTGATGCAATCGATCCGGATATTCACACCTATGCGAAGAACTTCAAGATCCGCGGCAGCTCCGGTAAACTGAACATCGCCTTGGATGGCTTACCGCAATTCGCCGGCCTGCCCAAAGAATCGGCCTGGGGCACAGTCGATATTGGCGGCGATTTCGATTACATCGAGCGCGCGTACGACGATTATAAATATGGTTCTTGGTCAAAGCGGCCCTTCCTCGACATCGTCATTCCAACCACGGTGGATCCCACTATGTCACCGCCGGGCAAGCATTTCATGTCCGTCTTCGTGCAATACGTTCCCTACAAGCTCGCGGAACAGCCGTGGACACCCGAGATGAAGGCAAAATTCGAGGCGGATGTGTTAGAGACGATCGAGATGAATGCTCCAGGTTTCAAGAAATTGATCCTGCATTGTCAGACCCGCACACCATGGGACATCGAGAACGAGGTCGGTCTGACGGAAGGCAATATCTTCCACGGCGAGCTGACTCTGGATCAAATGCTGTTCAACCGCCCATTTCCAGGGCTCGGTCAGTATCGCGGACCCTTCGACAACTTCTATATGTGTGGATCTGGCACGCATCCCGGCGGCGGCGTGATGGGTGCGCCGGGTGCCAACGCAGCGCGCGAGATGCTCAAAGACTTTAAGCACGGGGTGGTATGAGATGGCCACCAACACTTACGACGTCATCGTCATCGGCGCCGGTCATAACGGATTGGTGACATCGACCTATCTAGCGAAGGCTGGACAGAAAGTGTTACTGGTTGAGGCTGGTGAGCAGACGGGTGGCGCTGCGCAGACTCGTGAGTTTGCTAAAAGCTACCGTGTTTCCGCGGTCGCGCATCTATTGCACGCCCTGCACCCGAGGATCATCGCCAATCTCAACCTGACACGGCATGGACTCAAGATTGC
>CAYOYT010000313.1:0-1145 GCA_964408245.1 uncultured Dongia sp.
CATATTCCGATGGCTTATCCTCGCGTTCTAAGTCATCTCTTTGTCAGTCCCTGGATGCATCAGGTTCATCATTCGAGCGAGGCGCGGCATCTCGACAAGAACATGGGCTTCATCTTCGCGTTCTGGGACTGGGCGTTCGGCACGCTCTATGTGCCTAAGTACGGCGAGACATTCGCACTAGGCCTCGATAGCGGCGAAGCGCCAGCGTTTCATTCTGTCTGGGCCATGTATTGGCGACCGTTCCACAACATCGTGGATAAGTTTTCTCGTCAGAACGCGACTAAGTCATCATGAAATCAATGTTTCGCACGGCTCTATTGGGATTGTTGATTGCCGTAACGCCGGTCATGGCGGACCCGCTTCCCTCCGTTGAGCTTGAACAACTGACAAGCCCCGAAGTGGCGGCACTGCAACGGCAAGGTTGGGACACGATCATCATTCCAACCGGTGGTACCGAGCAGAATGGTCCGCATCTGACACTCGGTAAGCACAACATCATCATCCGCTACACCGCAGCAATGATCGCCAGACGGTTGGGGAAAACTCTTGTGGCACCCGTCATGGCATATGTGCCGGAGGGCAACATCAATCCGCCTGAGGGTCATATGCGCTCACCGGGCACCATTACCCTGCCTGAGCCTGTATTCGAAGCATTTCTCGAGACAGTGGCTCGGTCTTTTCTGGCGACCGGTTTCAAAACCGTGCTGCTGATCGGCGATTCTGGCGGCAATCAAGCAGCACAGGAGAAGGTTTCTGCGAAACTTAACGACGCGTTCGCCGGTACAGGCGCCCATGTTTTCGCCGTGGGCGATTATTATACTGCTAACGGACAAGTAGACTGGCTGCGCGGTGCCGGCGAAAGTGGCGCCGATATTGGCGTGCACGCCGGCATTCGCGAGACGTCGGAATTGCTGGCCGTCGCTCCTCAATCGGTGCGCCAGGATAATCTGACACCGCAGACTGGCGGAATTGATGTCGCGATAAATGGGCGGCCGGATCATGCCAAGGAGGCATGGGGTCGGGCCTTACTTGAGTTGAAGATTGAAGCGGCGTTGCGCCAGATCCGTAAGCTCAGGGACCCAGCACAGTAGAGCGCATCATCTATCATAATATTATGTTAACTAATTCCTGACGTAGAATAGATA
>CAYOYT010000313.1:1155-3795 GCA_964408245.1 uncultured Dongia sp.
TTCTGCGAACCTTCGGATGGGGTTAAGGCGTATCATGAAACAGGTTTCGCCTTTGAGATTTCTGACGCTCGCGGCTTTGCTGGGGGCGGGTCTCGTCGTCGGTTGCGGTGGGCGCATGACTAATCCAACGCCGGAAGTCTCCATCAATGATCGTTACATGTCTTGCGATCAGATTGAGGACGAGGTCGCGACTAATTACGAGGCGCAGTCTGCGCTAGCCCGCGAGCATGCCTGGGGCAAAGAAAAGAACGACATGATCAGGGGCCTGTCGCTGGTCTTTCCGCCGGGCTGGTTTGCAGTCGATCAGACAGTCGAAGAGGATTATCCGAACGCACCGCAGGATATCGAAAGCTTGCCACTCGGCGATCGCAACCGCCACATCATAGCACTGGCCAAGGATAAGGGCTGCTGGCCGGTCCCGTACGTCTGGAGTCCTGCGTTATGATCCATCTTACGAGACATATCGGAACAGTGTCGCTGTTGTTTCTTGCTCTTCTGGGAGGGTGCGGTGGCGAGGTACCTAAGCTGGCCGAAATCGTGCGGCCAACCGACAATCGGATGAGCTGTATGGATCTGCTGCAGGAAAGTAGCCGGAATGATTTGGAGATCGCACGCCTCATCGACCGCGACGATCAGGTGCATCGGCGCAATGTCCACTTCACAGCAGTCGATGGCGTTATGTTCCCGCCGGCCTTGCTGACCCTGGATATACGCGACCAGCCCGCCAAGGAAATGAGTTCGGTCAAGGCGCGTAACCAGCGTCTCATCGAGCTGGCGGATAAGAAGGGTTGTTAGTCCCTTCAGCCCAACAGAAACTGGCGTAGCTTGCTGCCGATCTGATCGGGAATCTCTTCGGGGATAAAATGCCCCGATTGCACCCGCTCGGCGGTCACTTTCTTGGCCCAGCGCTGCCATTGCTTCAACGGATCACGCCGCTCGTCGACGAAAGTCCCTGAATAAAAAGCGAGCGTCGGACATTCGATCATGCGGCCCTGTTTCAAATCCGCCAGGTCGTGCATGTCGTCGATCGTGGCACCTGCGCGGTAATCGGCACAGGTGGCCGCGATCACTTCCGGCCGCCGGAAGCAGCGCTTGTATTCGGCCATGACATCATCGGGAAAGGCGGTCATGTCGCCTGCCCAGTGTCGGATGATCCATTCTAGCCAGTAATCGGGATCGGCACCGATCAGGCGCTCAGGAAGACCATTGGGTTGAGCAAGAAACCCCCAATGGAATGTGCCCAGGGCGAATTTTTTGTTGGCTTGCTCCCAATAGGTGCCGGTCGGGACAATATCGAGCGGCACTAAGCGATGGACACGGTCGGGGTAATCAAGCGCAATGCGGTAAGCGACGCGGGCACCGCGATCATGGCCAATGATCGAGAATTTCTCGAAGCCCAGCATCTTCATGATTTCGACTACTTCCGCCGCCATCTGTCGCTTTGAGTAATTACTGGAATCCGGGAGCGGTACGGGCGCTGCACTGTCGCCATAACCTTTGAGGTCGAGGCAAACCACCGACATCGAGCGCGCTAGTTCTGGCGCCAGATGGCGCCAAGCGATATGGGTCTGCGGATAACCATGCAGCAAAACGACCGGACTGCCTTCGCCGCCCTTAATAACTTTGAAGCTCAGCTCGTTAAGCTGGACCTGCCAGCCGCTGAAGCCATCGAACATGCTATTGTTTCCCAAGTCCTGTACCCGCATCTAACCGCTAAATTGATCAAGAGCGAGCTGTTTGCAGCCCACTTTCTTCTGTCGTGGAAGAGATTAAACTGTGCGCCACGATTCTCGGTCAACCCTTCTCAGGATTTCTGTCTCATATCTACATTCCTGAATAATTTCAAGGCTTTAATTAATCCAACATGACGATGCTTCTCGAGGCTTCCGGCCCTGAACCCAGTCCCTTGCGCCAGCGCGTGCGCGGTCATTACCGAGCAGATGAAAGCGCAATCATCGAAATGCTGTTGAGCCAGGCGGATTTGCCGCCGGAGATGCAGGATCGGATCGCCGCTCGCGCTCGTAAACTGGTCGAGGAGGTCCGCCGCAACAGGGTAGGCCAAGGCGGCATCGATGCTTTCATGCATGCCTATGAGCTCTCGTCCAAGGAAGGCGTTGTGCTGATGTGCCTTGCCGAGGCCTTGCTGCGCATTCCCGACAGTGAGACAGCCAATCAGCTGATACGCGACAAGCTTAAGGAAGCGGATTTTAGTCGGCACCTGGGTGAATCAGACTCGATGTTCGTCAACGCCTCGACTTGGGCCTTGATGCTCACCGGTCGCATCATGCAGCTCGATCAGTCGAGCAGCGACTTTAAAGGCGTGCTCAAGCGCTTGGTCGCGCGCAGCGGCGAGCCCGTGATCCGTCAGGCTGTGACGCAGGCGATGAAGATTTTGGGTCGCCAGTTCGTCATGGGCCGCAACATCGAGGAAGCAGCCGACCGGGCCGAGGCCGCGGAGAAACGCGGCTATCGCTATTCCTATGACATGCTGGGCGAGGCCGCCCGCACAATGAAAGATGCAGAACGATATTTCGCCTCCTATCAGGATGCTATCGCCGCGATCGGTAAGGCATCGAAGGGGAAGGGCGCTATCGCTGGGCCAGGCATCTCGATCAAGCTCTCGGCGCTGCATCCGCGCTA
>CAYOYT010000314.1:0-3793 GCA_964408245.1 uncultured Dongia sp.
AGCAGCTGAAAACGCTGGCCTGGCGAAAGGGCTGAAAGCCCGTTCCCGTTGCGTGTGCGGCTGGGGCGGTGGACGCTGCCGCGCATGGACTTCATCGATGCCCATTGGGCCAAATTGTTCGCGGTGTTGGTCTTGGTGTTTCTCTGGCGCATCCTGACGCGCCTGGATGGGCTCCTGTGGGCCGCAGAAGCGCCGCGCCGCAAACACATCGCCGAGTCATCGACCCGAAGCACAGCCGAGTTTGGCGCCCTCTCAGATGCCGTTGAGAAACGCGGAAATTGAGTCCTGCTCCTGCTCGGAGAGGCGCTGAATGCTCGGCTTCACCGCGGCTTGTCCGAGGGGCATGGCGGCCGGCGCGAGGTTGCGTTGGATCGCCGACACAGTGCTATTGAGGTAGGGCGACGCGGCCTTGAGCGCCATCGGCGCAGGGTTGCCTGCAGCGACCGACGCCGCGAGAACGCCCGGAGAGAAGACACCCGCCCGACCCATCGCGCGCCGCGACTCATCCCCGGCGAGGGTTTGAATCTTCGAGAGGCCACCGTAGGCGCGATTTGCGGACATCAACTCATCAGCCGCCTCCGGACCAAGCCGCTCGGCAATCTGCTCTTCAATTGAGGAGCGAATGCCGCGCGCCACGTCCTGCTGAAGCCCCGTCGACAGCGAAGGCTCGGCGCCGTAGTTGATGCCCTTGTATGCGTCGGACTTGAAGCGGTTGAGGGCCGAGAAGGAAGCATCCTGTCCCTCTTGAGCCAGCAGCTTTTCGATGAGCGACTGAGCTGGGCCGGACTTCGAAATCGCCTCCGTCGTCAGGCCGTTCGGACCCATCGCAGACTGCGCCGCGCGCCACGCGGCATGCTGGAAGTCAGCGGGGCCCGTCTTGTTGGCGTCCTGCAGCACGCCCTCGATGCGCGCACCCTGCTTCTCGAGCGCGAACCCGGTGCGCTCCGCCACATCGGCCGCTGTCGACAACGGCGGCACGAGGCCCTGGTCGATGGCGAGTTGTCCGAGCTGCCGCGCATCGTCGGCGGTACGTACGCCCTCGTTGCCCAGCACATCGGCGATGCCTGCCCGCGCACCCACGGCCTTGAGCGCGTTTTCCTGCGACTTCTCCTTGAGGAAGCGTCCGAACCGCGCGCTGAGACCAGAGGCGACAGGGGCGAGAATGGCGCCCGTGCCCGCGCTGACTGCTGTGTTGACGAGCGTCGGGAGAATCTCACCCTTCGCGAGGTCGGCTTCCGAGCCGCCAAGGCCCGAGGCCGCGCCGTACATGGCGCCCTGCTTTGCGAGCCGACCGGCCCCGAGCCCCTTCGGCCCGGGTGATGCGGCGGCGCCGGCGAAGCTCCCGGCGAGGAACGATTTCGGGTTCGCCTCCTCTGCGGCGTGCGTCTGTGCGCGCGCAGCGTCACGGGCCTTGAGGTAGGTCCGCAGGAGGTCGCCCGTGTCTTCAGAGCGCGGCGTGTCCGGGGCTGCGAGCGACACCAAGCCCGCCACGCCGGGATTCAGGGCGCTGGCGAGCGTCTGGGCGCCGGGCGGCAGACTGCGCGCTGCGTCCGCAGCGCCCGCCAGCTCATCGGCGAAGCCGTAGGTCCCGCCCTGCATGAAGCCACGACCTGCCGACTCGAGCATTGAGGGGCCGCCGGCAGGCTGAATGACGGGCGCGCCGTCGAGCTCGAACCCAGGGGGCGGCTTCGGCGCGGCGGCTGGCGCGTCCAACTCAAATCCGGGTGGTGGCTTCGGGGGCGCCATTTATCCTCCCTTCACGGGGACCCACTGCGTGCCGTCCCACTCGACCTTCTCGCCGGTCTGCGGATTGGTTGCGGTTTGGCGCGCGGGCGGAGCCATCGGCGCGTCGCTCGGCATCAGAGAGGGGGCGACGTTGTACCCCGACTCCTTGAAGGCGCGGGCGCGGCGGCTGGCGAGGTCCCGCAGAAAGCTCTTCATGCCTTCGGCCTTCTGTTTCACCACCTCCGGCGAGTCGCCCGGCTGCGGCATCATCTTGCGGTACTTCAGCTCGTCGCCGGCAGCGAGCTTGCCGCCCTCGACGATTTTGCCCGCGGCCTGCTGGGCAAGTTGAGCTGCGGCCCGGTACTCGGCGGCGTCGGTGCCCTGCAGGTTGAGCGCGTCAGTCACAGCGCCCGCCGCGCGCCCGGAAGCGCCGCCCATGTCGAGGCGCTGGAATGCCGACACGAGGTCATCCACCTGCTTCTCCGCGACGGGCAACTCAGACAGGGCAGCCACCTCTGACGCAGGGAGGTCCTTACCCTTTGCCAGTCGGTCTTCTTCGCGCTGGTCCGCCCGCTGGCGCAGCCCAAGGCTGGCACCAGCCATCGCAAGCGACGCCTCTGAACTGCGTGCGCGCTGAGCGAGGTCCGCTGCGTCGTGCTGCTGCCGGTAAGCGAAGTCACGCTCATCCTGCGCCTTCTTTTCTGCGGCGAGGCGAGCGGCCTCCTGCTGGTCGAAGTTGAACTTCTGCGCGTTGAGCTTCGCGGCGTTGTCCTGCTGGAGCCGCGCGTCCATCTCCTTGCGCTTCGCCATCAGCTTCGCCACCGCGTCGCCGGGCTGCGAGATGATGCCAGGCGCTTGCGTGCGCGTGAGGCCCGCCACCAGCTCGCGCGCGCCGCGCTCGAAGGCCATGCGCTTCTTCGCCTCGCGGTCCTGCGCAGCCGCGTAGGCCATGTCGAGGTCTTCGTCCGCGCGCCCCGGCATCTGCACCGTCTTCGGTGCGATGACTTCACGCGCAGGCGGAGTGATAGCCTCGGGCTCGAAGTTCACCTTCGTCACATCTGGGAGGTTGGTGCCCACCGACCCAGCCTCGACGCCCAGACGATTCTTCTCGGCATCGAGCGCAGCCGCCTCCAACTCCTTCTGGAGCTCGACATCGTCCTCGTACAGTTTGGAGCCGGGTCGCATCACTTCTTCCCCTTCTTTTCGTCGTCGTCCCACGCCTGCCCGAAGCTGATGGCCGACTGACCCAACTGAGCGCCCTGCTGGCGCGTGCCCGCCGCCGCGCGCTCGAGGTTGCCCGCAGCCCCCTCGGTGGCGCCCTGTCGCCCCGCCAGCAGCGCGAGCCGGTTGTTGAAGGCCTGCTGTGGCAGCTGCTGATTCGTCAATTCCGTCTGCTGGCGCTGCGACGCGTTGAAACGGTTGGTGAGGTCGAGCGCCGACGCCCTGTCGGACGCCTCCTTCCAGTCTTGCCCGCGCATCGACGCGGCATTCGACGCGCGGCCCATCAGCGCCTGAAGCGCGCGCCCGCGGGAGTCGGCTGCGATGCTGGCGTTGAGGCCGCCGAGGGCGTTGAGCTCGTCCTGCCCCGTCTGCGAGATGAGCGCCGCCTGCAGGCCGCCCGTCACACCACCGCGCCGCGCCGACATCGAGGCGATGTCGCCCGCCTGCTGTCCCGCGGCCTGCGAGACGCCGCGCCGGGCCACGTTGTAGGCGGCCTGGTCGGCCGTCGTCTGGCCCGCGGTGTCGTAGATGTTCTGCAGCTCCTGGTCGACGTCGAGCTGCGAGCGATTCGACGTGCCGGCGAGTTGCCCGAAGGCCGAGTCCGGCGCCACCTGCGCCACGGCCCTGTCGAGGTGCGGGAGGATGTCGTCGCCGTACTGCGCGGCGAGTTGCTTGCGCAGGGCGAGCGCCTCCCCTTCCTGCCCCATGGCGAGAAGCTGCGTGAAGAGACCAACGACGGCTCCGATGATGGCCGCGTATTCCATGGCTCAGTACCCTCCTGACTTTCTCTGGCCGGTCCACGGGTCGTAGTAGGCCGAAGAGCCGTACCGCGCCGCTTCGTCGCCCA
>CAYOYT010000315.1:0-3777 GCA_964408245.1 uncultured Dongia sp.
GAGCGCCACAATGGCATTGTGGAGGTCAGCGGTTCGATCCCGCTTGGGTCCACCAAATAAAAGCCCCCGCCGTGAGCAATCGCGCGGGGGCTTTTATTTTGACGGCTGAGCAACGGGCGCCGTTCATCTTGCTTCAGTCCATAAAAAGACTATATTTAGTCCTTCATAAAGCAAGGGCTTGCTATGCGCTTTTCATCTCAAGTCAAACCGATCAGCTATCTCAAGGCCAATGCGGCTGAGGTTCTGGAGCGCCTGGCGACGCAGCGCGAACCCCTGGTGATTACGCAGAACGGCGAGGCCAAGGCCGTTCTCCAGGATGTGGTCTCGTTCGAGGAGACCCAGGAAACGCTGGCACTGCTGAAAATTCTGGCGCTCGGCAATCAAGATGTGGCGGCTGGCAAAATTAAGCCCGCCTCGGACGTGATCGCCCGCCTGCGCACCAAGCGCAAAGCCATCTGATGGCGGATGCCCCAGGTAAGCTTCCTGGCAAGTACAACATCCTGTTCACCAAAGGCGCCGAGCAGGACATTGAAGCCATCTATGACTACATTGTCGTAAACGAGGGCATCGCCGCAGCCCAGCATGTACTCGACCGATTGGTGGACGTGATTGAAAGCCTGTCCCGCTTAGCTGAGCGCGGCAGCTATCCCAAGGAACTAAGCACACTCGGCATCCATGAATATCGGCAGATGCTGTCTAAACCCTATCGGATCATCTACCGCGTCAGCGCGCACAAAGTTATCATTTATGTGATCGCCGATGGACGGCGAGATATGCAGTCACTGCTGGCAAGACGGCTTCTCGGTGCCTAGTTTCTTCGCGAGTCCAATGAATGACCGAAGAGTGCGGTGGAGAGAGTGGATGCCCGGCCATTCCGACCAACGCTGGGCAGGCATGACGAGGCGAGGAATAGCGATCCCGCCCCGTCACACGGGAGTTAGGGCACCAGAAGCAGGGCCGCGTCGCGATGGCCTTTATATTCGGCGATCTGCTGTGGGATGCCGCCGCGATACATTTTTGCTTTTTTGTTGGCGCCGTGCGCGAGCAATGCCTTTATCGCGTTGATCGAGCCGGCCTCGGCGGCATGATGAAGTGGCGTGAAGCGGGTCCGATTCTGCGATTCGATATTGGCGCCAGACGCGAGCAGTGCTTCGATCGCCTCTGGTTTGTCGCTGAGCGCGGCGTAATTGAGGGCGCGACGGCCGTTCTTGTTTTCAGAGAAATCGATACCTTCGATATCGGCTCCAGCCGCCAGAGCAGCCTTTATCGCGGCAGCATCGCCGTTCTTGGCTGCGGCCCATAGATCCTTCGTGGCCTGATTCACCGCCTTGTCTGGAATATCCAGCCGGCCAAGGCCACTATTTGCCCCAGAATTGCCCCCTGCGCCGCCCCCGGGGCCTGCACAGGCAGCGAGTAGCGGCGCTGCGGCGGTAAGGGCGGCAAAACCCACCGTCAGTTGCAGAAAGCGGCGGCGCGAGTCCATGACGATCATAAAAAGCCCCTGAATATAATGTCCCCTGAGTAGTTTAGCGTCAGCGCAGGGCGACGCAAGCCGGTTCCAATCAGCGTGACTTGATTTCTTAACCTAGATTACTATTTCTTCTAGGAAAGGTGCCCGAGTAGCCGACAGAACGCGATCGCTCAGCGGCGCGTTTTATAGGAGACGGGGCCGAAGACCGGTACGCCACCCTATGGGTGCTGGGCATTTGAGAAATTTGTCGCTCGCTCGGAAGGAGGGGCTATGTCGCGCCTGTCACTTTTTAACAGCCCTCTCCTCTTGGGCTTCGACCAGTTCGAGCGCACCCTCGACCGCGTTGCTAAAGCGGGTGCCGAAGGTTACCCCCCATACAATATCGAGCAGCTCAACGAACACCGCCTGCGTATCACACTGGCGGTGGCTGGCTTTGCGCTCGATGATCTCGACATCCAACTCGAGGACAATCAGCTCACGATCCGCGGTAAGCAGAAGGATGATCCTGCCCGCATCTATCTTTATCGCGGCATCGCTTCCCGCCAGTTCCAGCGCAGCTTCGTGTTGGCGGAGGGAATCGAGGTCGCCGGTGCGACACTCGATAACGGCCTGTTGTCGATCGATCTCGATCGACCCAAGGTCGAGTCGCAGATCCGGAGCGTGCCGATCCGCAAGGGCGGTAGCGAGCACAGCGAGACCCATGTCAGCATCGACGGTCGCAAAGACAGTAAGCGCAGCGTTCGAGAGGAGCCGTAATCATGACAAAACCCATCAGCAAAGCTGAGATCGTGGATGCCCACGCCATTTCGCGCCAGCAATTGCTCGCCCTCGGCCTCAATGATGTCGCTTATGTGCGTGACGTCGATATCGACGGCTCGACGGCCTTCGGCATCTTTGCGGCCAACGGTCAGCAATTGGCAATCATGCCGGATCGCGAGACGGCGGTTGCCGCCGCCTGGGAAAATGGTTTGGCGCCCGTCACAATTCACTGAGATAACAGCGGCCATTTATTGACGGTATCCGCCATCTGTACCGAAACGAAAACGCCCCGCTTTTTGCGGGGCGTTTTTATCCGGTAGCGTCTTTGCACTGTTAGGCGGCGTGCGAGTGGGCACCGTCGGTCAGCAGCGCATAGATTGCATCGGCCTGATCGGTGCCGCGTAACTTTTCGCAGATGGCGCGATCTCGCAGGAGACGTGAGACACGAGCCAGCGCCTTCAAATGATCGGCACCAGCACCTTCCGGTGCTAGCAATAAGAAAATGAGATCCACCGGCTGTTCATCGATGGCATCGAAATCGACCGGCTGTTCAAGGCGGCCAAAGAGGCCGAACATTCTCTGAGCCTCGGGCAGCTTGCCATGAGGAATGGCAATGCCATTGCCGACACCCGTGGTTCCCAGACGTTCGCGCTCCAGCAGCACATCGAAAATGGCGCGTTCATGCAATCCGGAAAGCTCGGCAGCCCGTCGGGCCATGTCCTGCAATGTCTGCTTCTTGTTGCCGGCTTTCAGCTTCGCCAGTACATGGGCGGGACTTGCGAGGAGATCTTCAATTTCCATATCTTCTTGCCTCAAGAGATGCCGCCGGCCCATCATGCCGGTCGGCGGCATCAAAATTGAAACGCGACTATTGGCGCGTCGCAGCACTGAGACCGGGGTCAACCCAGCCGATGTTACCGTCATTGCGTCGATAGACCATGTTCAACCCGCCATGAGCGCGGTTGAGAAACATCATGGCCTGCTGATTGGCGAGATCGAGGCGCATAACCGCTTCGCCAACCGTCAAAGTTGGAATGCTGGTTTGCATTTCCGCTACCACCACTGGGTGATGCTCATCACCCGAACCATTCATATGTTCCGGTTCTTCGGATTCTTCGGCTTCCTGGGCGAGCACATAATATTGAGAACGACGCTCCTCGGTCGATGCGCGATGATGATCGCGCAGCCGACGCTTATACCGGCGCAAGCGCTTGGCCAGTGTCTCAGCCGCCGTATCATAGGCCGCGTTAGCCGTATCCGCAGCACCTTCCGATTGCAGCAGAATGCCGCGGCCGACATGGACGGAAATCTGCGACGTGAAAAGATGCGCTTCGCGCGACATCGTGACAGTGGCGTCGATCGGATTCGAGAAATACTTCGCGAAGATATGATCGAGGCTCTCGGCAGCACGCGTTTTCAACGCATCGCCGACGTCGATGTTCTTACCTTTGACCGTCAGGTTCATGGGCGTGTTCCTGCAAACTTGGTGCGACAGCTGTGCGGAGCCTCAGACTATCGAACCTTTATACGCTCCAGCCAGCTTGTCG
>CAYOYT010000316.1:0-3756 GCA_964408245.1 uncultured Dongia sp.
CGCTGGTCCTGTGCTGGCGGTACAGCCTCTCTCGATTTGATGTTGCACATGATCCGGCGCCAACACGGCCATCGTCTTGCCGCCGCCGTTTCCGAGCAATTCATTCATCCAGAAATCCGCGGTCCCGGCGATCGCCAACGTATGGAGCCCAAGGAGCGCCAGGGCATCAGTCATGCCGGGTTATCACGCGTCATCAAGCTGATGGAATCGCGCCTTGAAGAACCTGTCATGAGTGCCGCACTTGCAAAAACCGCCGGCATGTCGCTGCGTCAACTGGAGCGACTGTTTGATCGATATTTCGGTATGTCACCGCGGCGGTATTATCTGGACCTGAGATTGCAGCGAGCTCGCTCGATGCTGCAATATACGGATATGTCAATCGTCGAGGTGGCAATCGCCTGCGGCTTCGGCTCAGCCGCACATTTCTCGCGTAGTTACCACACCTGGGCAGGAAAGGCGCCGAGCGCAGAAAGACGCCGGCCAGCATTAGGCATTATGCCCGTTCTTCGCTAGTGCGAGAGTTACCAATGCGTCGAAATTCATCAATCGCTTGTCGAAAGGCGTCAAACTGGGAGTTACGCCCCGCGCCAGCATCCAAATCATCCAAAGAATCTTTATGCCGCAAGGAAAGAGTCAGTCATGAATTACGAAGTGATCGTTACCTGCGCCGTCACCGGGGCTGGCGACACTGTGGGCAAACACCCCGCCATTCCAGTAACGCCTAAACAGATCGCCGATGCTGCGATCGAGGCCGCGAAAGCCGGTGCTACTGTCGCTCACTGCCATGTGCGCGATCCGCAGACCGGCAAAGGCAGTCGTGACGTCAATCTCTATCGCGAAGTCGTTGACCGTATCCGCTCGTCAGGCACCGACGTCATTCTCAATCTCACTGCTGGCATGGGTGGCGATCTAGAGATCGGCGCTGGCGAAGATCCTTTCAAATTCGGTAAGGCGACCGACCTCGTTGGTCCAATTACCCGTCTAGCTCACGTCGAAGCCTTGCTGCCGGAGATCTGCACACTGGATTGCGGCACGCTGAACTTTGGCGACGGTGACTACACCTACATCTCGACCCCAAACATGCTGCGCGCGGGTGCCAAGAAAGTGAAGGAGCTGGGCGTACTTCCGGAACTCGAGATTTTTGATACCGGCCATCTATGGTTTGCTAAGCAGATGCACAAGGAAGGTCTTCTCGGAGATAACCCGCTTTTCCAGCTCTGCCTCGGTATTCCCTGGGGCGCTCCGGCCGATACAACAACCATGAAGGCGATGGTCGACAATCTGCCGCAAGGCGCAGTCTGGGCTGGTTTTGGTATTGGCCGCATGCAGATGCCGATGGTTGCCCAGGCTATGTTGCTCGGCGGCAACGTTCGCGTCGGCCTAGAAGACAATATTTGGCTAGACAAAGGTGTTCATGCTTCGAATGGCTCGCTTACCGAACGTGCCTGCGAGGTCATCGCTCGTCTCGGCGCCCGCCCCCTGACTCCTGCCGAAGGTCGCAAGAAGCTCGGCCTCAAGGCGCGCGGCTAATAAAACAAGGATAAAAAGCATGATCACCGATATCAAAAAGACAGCCGTCATCGGCACTGGTGTCATCGGCTCCGGATGGGCAGCGCGCTTCCTCGCGGCCGGTCTCGATGTAATTGCTTGGGATCCTGGCAAAGGTTCCGAGGCGCAGCTTCGCGCTAATGTGGCGAACGCCTGGCCCGCACTCGAGAAAGTCGGTTTGAAGGCCGGCGCTTCGCAGAACCGCCTCACCTTTGTTACAACAGTGGAAGAGGCGGTCAAGGACGCGGACTTCATCCAAGAATCCGCACCAGAACGGGAAGATCTCAAGCTAAAACTGCATGCGCAAATCACTGCGGCCGCTAAGCCGGACGCTATGATCGGCTCGTCGACCTCCGGCCTGTTACCGTCCGATTTCTACAAGGACGCAAAGAATCCGGAACGTTGCATGGTTGGCCATCCCTTCAACCCAGTCTATTTGCTGCCACTTGTCGAAGTTTGCCCCAGCAAATGGACCTCTCCGAAGGCCATTGAAGCTGCGATCGAATTCTACAAATCCCTCGGCATGCGCCCGCTTCATGTGCGCAAAGAAGTTCCTGGTTTTCTCGCTGATCGCCTTCTAGAGGCAGTGTGGCGTGAAGGCCTTCACATGATCAAAGACGGCTACTGCACCACCGGCGAACTCGACGATGCCATACGCTTTGGCTTTGGTATCCGTTGGTCGTTCTTCGGCATGTACATGATCTATCACATGGCCGGCGGCGAAGCTGGCATGCGCCATTTCCTTGAGCAGTTCGGGCCGGCGCTCGACCTGCCCTGGACGCACTTGAAGGCTCCGCCACTCACCGACGATCTCATCGACAAGATCGTCGACGGTACGGAAGAACAAGCTGGTAAGCATTCGATCAAAGATCTCGAGCGCCTGCGCGATGATTGTATCATTAGCGTTATCAACGCGATTACTGAGGCGAAGGCCAAGCATGGCTGGAAGTACGAGGACTGACAAGCATGACCTCCCAGCCGTGTTTCGACGAACTTAGACCACATCGCGAAGTGGTTCGACCAGATTGGGTCGACTACAATAATCACCTCAACGATGCTTTCTATTTGGTTATCTTTAGTCATGCGACAGACCACATGATGGACCAAATCGGATTAGATTCGATAGGACGGACGCGCAGCAATTATTCTCTGTTCACTGCAGAGCTGCACCTAAATTACCTTAAAGAGGTAAAGGTCGACACTCAAGTGCGCGTGGAGACGACAATCCTTGGCCATGATGCTAAGCGACTTCATATTTTCCACACGATGTATCGCGGCGAAGAGACCGAACCAGTCGCCACGAACGAACAGATGCAGCTCTCGATCGACATGGCGGGCCCGCGTGTGTCCCCTTTTCAACCGGAGGTTCAAACCCGGATCGAAAAGATCGCCGCCGAGCATGCGAAGTTAAAAAAGCCAGCTCAGATGGGCCGCTCCATTACATTGTCGCCTAAGAAGGATTGATCGACATGAATTTCGGATTGAGCAGCGAGCAGCAGATGCTCGTCGAGGCGACGCGCGCCTTTGTGGCAGCGGAACTCGTGCCGTATGAAAACGAGGTCGAGAAGACAAACCATGTCCGACCCGAACTAATCAAGCAGATCCACGAACGCGCGATCAAATCGGGCTTCTATGCAGTTAACATGCCGGAGGAATTGGGTGGTGGTGGCCTCGACCATATCGCCCTCACCCTCTTTGAGCGCGAATTGGGTCGCACCAGTTTTGCTTTGCAATACGCCGTGCATCGGCCCAGCAACATCCTGCGCGCCTGCAACGATGAGCAAAGAGAGCGTTATTTACTTCCCACCATCCGCGGCGAGCGAGTCGAGTGCCTTGGCATTTCAGAGCCGGATGCTGGATCCGATGTACGCTCCATGAAGACACGAGCTGAGACCGATGGTGATGATTTCGTTCTCAACGGCACCAAACATTTCATTTCTTATGCCGACGTAGCCGACTACATCATCCTTTTTGCCGCTTCCGGCATTGAAGAGACCAAACGCGGCCCGAAGAAGCTCATCACCAGCTTCTTGATCGACAAGGGCACGGCAGGGCTCGAAGTCCGCATGGGCTCCCGTTCGGTGAGCCATCGCGGATTTCATCATTGCGAACTCGTTTTCGACAATTGCCGCGTCCACAAGCGGCAGGTACTAGGCGAAGTGCATCACGGCTTCGATCTTGTGCTCCTTGAGTGCAGCTGTGATTCGC
>CAYOYT010000317.1:0-3743 GCA_964408245.1 uncultured Dongia sp.
CCTCTGCAAGGTGGCGCCGGCCAAGAGTGACGTGCATATGGAAGACGTGCATCGCGCGGGCGGCATCATGGCGATCCTCGGTGAGCTTGACCGCGCTGGTTTGCTCAACCCGGACGAGCCGACCGTGCATGCTAAAACCATCCGCGATGCGCTGCGCCGCTGGGACATCAAGCAGACCAACAGCGAGACGGTGCAAAAATTTTTCATGGCGGCACCGGGCGGTGTCCCCACTCAAACGGCGTTCAGTCAAGATCGCCGCTGGGATGGCCTCGATCTCGATCGCAAGGCAGGCGTCATCCGCGATGCCGAGAACGCGTTCTCGAAGGATGGCGGGTTGGCGGTGTTGAAGGGCAACCTTGCGATTGATGGCTGCATCGTGAAGACCGCTGGTGTCGATGAAAGCATTCATGTCTTCGCCGGCATCGCGCGTGTTTACGAAGCGCAGGACGATGCCGTTTCCGGTATCTTGCTGGGCGAGGTGAAAGCCCGCGATGTCGTCGTCATCCGCTATGAAGGCCCGCGCGGTGGGCCAGGCATGCAAGAAATGCTCTATCCGACCTCATATCTGAAGTCGAAAGGTCTCGGCAAAGCTTGCGCGCTCATCACTGACGGGCGTTTCTCGGGCGGGACCTCGGGTCTGTCCATCGGACATGTTTCGCCGGAAGCGGCGGAAGGTGGGTTGATCGCGCTGGTCGAGAACGGCGACCGTATCGAGATCGACATCCCCAACCGCACTATCAAGCTCGCCGTGCCAGATGCAGTGTTGGCCGAGCGCCGCGCGAAGATGGACGCCAAGGGTAAGGACGGGTGGAAGCCATCCTATGTGCGGAAACGCCATGTCTCACCGGCCTTGAAAGCCTACGCGCATTTCACCACGAGTGCTTCCAAAGGCGCTGTGCGCGATGTTGATCAAGTGCGGTAAGCAGGTAGGCAGGACGCGCGCCTCAGCTGGCGCTGTCTTCCTTCTCGCCAGCGACGTTGCGAACGGCATAGACACCACGGACCGTCTCACCCCATTCCGCGACGAGGCGGTCCTGTTCCTTGGTGATATTCCGCACGCGCAACGCGGTCTGCGCCGCAGCAATCTTGCCAAAGATACCCGGCATAAAACCAAACACGAGCCAACCGATGCCGGCGCCCACCAAGGCACAAAGCCAACCGAAGCCATCCTTCAATGTCGGCATAATATCATCCATACCCTGCCCCGCTGCCCAGACAACGTGCAGGAAATAGAGCGCGCCGATAAGATTGAAGCCACCGACGGTAATCGATAATCGCTTGCCAGGTGACGTATCGACGACACGCGCGACAAGTGTTGGGATCATCGCGACACCGATCACAATGGCACTTGGTAAGAAGATCAGACCGATCAGAACCACCGGTACGATGATGACCCAAGACTTGATGTTTGCCTGACCCGCGTCGACGCTGTTACCCGGCATGATCCACCATCACCTAAAGCATGAGCGCGAAGAGTCCGTAGGCCGCAAGCCCCGCCATGCAGGCTAAGCTCGCCGACATCGCCGCTACCTTGTGAGCAATGCCACGCACGCGCGCTGTATCGGTAAGGCCGCCACTCGCCAACCACGCGCGGCCGCGTTCGAGACTGGCATAATTCTTCACAGCCCGCGCGAAGCCTTCGTTATCGGCTTTCTTGAGGGCACCATCGCTATCGAGGAGCAACAGCATTTCGTCAAAGCGGCATTCCTTAGCATACTTGTCAATCTCCTTGCGGATGTGATCGCGCATTTCTGCATTACGGAAGGCGGCGATCACCGGCGTCAGCATCTCGGCGATGACCTGGCCAAGCCGCGGTAGATTGTATTGCTGATGCACCCGCTGCACGATCGCCAGCAACCGCAGGACAGCCGTGCGATAGCCAACATCGTCAGAGCGATTGGCAAGTGCAATCATCTCGCCGTCTGTTTGGCGTTTCATCTTGGTCGCGAGAAAAGCTGCGATGTGGCGGTCCATGGGTAGTGTGCCGTGTGGCGCACCTGGAATGGCAGCATCGATCGCCGGCAGCATGTCAGCCATCTCGACCACATAGTAATCGGCGATCAGCGACGATTTGCACGGTATCCCTTGATCGAGTTCATAAAGCACGCGTTCGATGCCGTAGCCCGGGCCTTGTCGATCTATTACCTTGTCGATCGTCTCTAAAGTGCGCCGCAGCTGCATCTGCTCTGGCTTCAGATGAGGCTGCTCTTCGAGCCAAGCATGGGGCAGACGCGCCTGCATCGCCTCGGTGATCTGCTGCACCTTCTCTTTATTTTCGTAGTAATGCGACAGCATCGCGCCCATGCCCATGAGGCTGGTGCGGATGTCTTTGTAGCAAAGTGGCAGGCTGCCACCCATGTGGATGATAAAGCGCGAGACCGTGCGGTCGCGAACGCTCGCTGGCAGGCCATAGGCCGCCGCAAGACCAAAGATGCGCGTCATCTTATCGGCCGCTTTTTCATCGCCAAAACCGCGCTTGTACCAATTATCGAAATCGCTGCCGGTAAGCAGCGCTATGGCTTCGTTCCAATGTTGCGACATCGCATGAGAGAGTGCCGGCTTGTTGAGATGGTCACTGCCGCAAAATTTCAGTGGCCGTGAGGCGCGTTGCGGCACGTTGGGTAGCATTGGATTGAAATGCCCGCCCGTCATCCAGCCTTCCAAATGTTTGATTGTCCAGCGATCGGTGATCTTGTCGCACAGCACGCCGCGCAAGAATTCGGCAAGGCTCGGCGCCAACTTCTCGCCACCGGCTAACGTCGAAAAAGAGCCTGAATTGATCTTGGCATTGATGATCTGCTCTTCACTGAAATGCGCCACAGGATTACGGCCAAGACAAAGCATGAGCGCTGTAACACCGACCGCATAAATGTCGTCAGCAATCGAACCACCACCGCGACCGATCGGGTCAGAGATTGCGGAATCGATCGTCTCGAAGGCTACCTGTTGATGACTGCCCGGGGGTGATGCCAGGCAATCGCCGAACATGATGTCGCCGCTATTGCCGTTCTGATAATAGAGATTCTGCAGACGGATCGCGCGGTGCGGGTGACCCAGGACGACCAGATCCCGCAGCATCTGGATGGCAGGCTGGATGAAGCTTTTAATAAGCTGGGATTCGATCAGTGTGGGGAGTTGATTATCGGCGCCCAGCACTTTCTCACCTGCCGGTATCATGTAAATGAAGGCCGGACGACGCCCCCACAACACGTCATTGCCATCGACTCCGATGGGCCAATCGACGATGCCGCTGGCAAGGGGCCACATCAGATAAGCACCGACCGGATTGCGCATCGGGGCGATGGCCAGGCCGCGATTGGCAAGGTGCCCCGGTGCGATCAGGGCGAAGACCCGGCGCGCACCGTCGATGCGATCGTTGGCGCCATAGGCTTCGGCCATGCCGTTATCATAAGCTGCAAGACGTTTGCTCGGCGCTATCTCGTACCGATCGCCGAGTTCAACCGCTTCCATGACGCCCGCTGCCGCCATCGCTCCGTCCACCTGAATCAGGCAAATTCTTCCATACCGCGGTGAGAGCCCGGGATGGTCGAGCCTGCTGATGCAGTTTTGGTGCCGGAGTGGTTAATAACGCGTTTAAGGGCGTCTGGTAGAATATCGAGCTGCGGCCGCTATCTACCTATAATCAGCGTCAGCTTGGCGACGCCGGCTGCGACGGCCACACCGATATTACCGCTGACGGTCAAGGGCTGCAGCGCAATTTGCCGACTGCTGCCACCGAAGAG
>CAYOYT010000318.1:0-3728 GCA_964408245.1 uncultured Dongia sp.
AAACCACTTTTCTCGACCATTACCCTCACAATAGGAAAAGGTGAACGGATCGCGCTGGTTGGTGCCAATGGATCTGGAAAATCTACGATTCTCAAGATCTTGGCCGGTACTTCCGAGCTAGATGACGGGGTGCGCTTCGTTCAGCCAGGAACGCGTATCGGCTATTTGATGCAGAACCCGGATTTTTCCGGTGGCGGTAGCGTGGCTGATTTCGTGGCCAAGGCTTTGCCGGGTGCCGAGACTGACGATTATCGCATCTTGCGGGTACTTGACCATCTCGATCTTACACCGGAACGAGATACGGCAACGCTTTCAGGTGGCGAGGGGCGCCGTGCGTCCTTGGCTCATGCCCTCGTGGCGGAACCTGAAGTCCTGTTGCTCGACGAGCCCACCAACCATCTGGATCTTCCCACCATCGAATGGCTGGAACAGGAACTTGCGGCATTCCAAGGTGGCATTCTTATGATCAGCCACGACCGCTCTTTCCTTACTGCATTGTCACAGCGCGTGGTGTGGCTCGACCGCGGTAGAATGTTCGAGATGGATGGCAGCTTTGCCGATTTCGAGGAATGGTCGGCCGGCATCATGGCGCAGGAAGCGGCTGAAGCACGGCGCCTTGAGAAGAGGATCGAGCAGGAAGAATATTGGATGGCACGTGGTGTTACTGCCAGGCGATCGCGTAATGAAGGTCGCCGCCGCGGTCTATTAGCTCTGCGAAAACAACGTGCGGACGCTTTGCGCGCTATCGGCCGTGCTAAGCTGGAGCTTGGTGAGGCCGTGCAGGGCGGGCAGCTTGTCGTCGAGGCCGAGAAGGTTGCCAAGAACTTCACAAAATCCGATGGCGGGACACGTGTGATCGTGAAAGAATTCTCAACGCGCATACAGCGCGGCGACCGCATTGGTATCATTGGCCCCAATGGTGCCGGCAAAACGACACTCATTAAAATGCTAACCGGAAGTCTCGCCCCTGATGCCGGCAATATCAGGCTCGGTACCCATGTGACGCAGCTTTATCTCGATCAGAGGCGCGAGAGCTTCGATCTTGACAAGACTTTATGGGAGACGCTTGCCTCTGGTGGTGGCGATTCCATCATTGCACAGGGGCGCTCGCGCCATGTGGTTGCCTATTTGCGCGATTTTCTGTTCGACGAGAAGCAGGCGACAATGCCAGTCCGGGCGCTTTCCGGGGGTGAACGCGCGCGTCTTCTGCTTGCCAAACTATTCGCTCAGCCCGCCAATCTCATCATTCTCGATGAGCCCACCAACGATCTCGACATGGATACACTCGACCTGCTGCAGGATGTGCTGGGCGATTTCGACGGGACGGTCATCGTCGTTAGTCATGACCGCGATTTCCTCGACCGGCTGGCGACTTCAATCATCGCGGTCGAAGGTGATGGCGTGATTGAGGAGTATCCTGGCGGTTATTCCGACTATCTCGCTCAACGCAAGATTGCTCAGCGCCATGCTATCGAGGCAAAACCTAAGGCCGCGCCGAAGCCGGCGGCGACACCGATGACAGATCGTTGGTCGACAAAAGATCAGCGAGCTTTGGATCAGATCGCCGATCGCATGACGACTCTGGAAGCAGAAATCAAGACGATTGAGACGGCCTTGGCCGACCCTAATCTCTACGCCCGCGACCCCGCAAAGTTCGAAAAAGCGTCATCATTGCTCGGTGCAAAGAAGGCCGATCTCGAAGTGGCTGAGCTCAGATGGTTGGAACTCGAGGAACGACGTACCAGCCACGAAGGGTGACATCATGGCCGGCTATATCGATACTTATTATAATCGCTCGCGCGCCCGAGATGTAGCTTATCCGTCGCTTGCCCGCGATATCGAGGTCGATGTCTGTATCATCGGTGGTGGCCTTGCCGGCCTGACGACGGCGCTGGAATGCGCGCGCGCCGGGCGCAAGGTCATGATCCTGGAACGCAACCGTATTGCCTGGGGTGCATCTGGGCGGAACGGTGGTTTCGTCAGCGCCGGCTACGCGACCAGTGTCCAAAACATCAAGCGGCGCGTCCATCGTGCGGATGCGGAGACGCTCTACCGAATGTCGATCGAGGGCGTCGATCTCGTCCGCGGTAATATCGATACACTGCGCATCCCGGGGGCTGATGTGACGCCTGGTATCTTGCGCGTCGCCCGTTATGACAGCGGCGACAGTCTTAAGGCCTATCGCGACGAGATGAATGCGCGGTTCGACGAAAAACTTGAATATCGGGACCGGCAGGCTGTTCAGAATGATCTTGTGAGTGCTGTTTATCACCAGGGCCTTTATGACCCGAACAGCTTTCACTTCCATCCGCTTAACTATGCGTTTGCTTTGGCCGCTGAGATCCAGCGATTAGGCGGCATTGTATTCGAAGAAACGTTTGCATTGGCTCGCATCAGAGAAGGTGGTCGGCACATCGTGATGACGGCGGGGGGCAAGGTGAAGGCGCAGCACGTCGTTCTATCGGGTGGCGGCTATACAGATGGTATCGAGCGCCGCCTCAAACGTGCCTTTCTGCCCATCGCCACCTATGTGCTTCTGACCGAAAAGCTAGGCGGCCTATTGCAACAAGCGATCCGCACCAGGGCCGCAATCGGCGATGACCGTCGTGCCGGCGATTACTACCGCATTGTCGATAGCGATCGCATTCTTTGGGGCGGCCGCATCACAACGCGGACCGCCGACCCGAAAGATCTTGCCGAGCTATTGCGGCGGGAAATGGTTGGCACCTATCCTCAGCTCAAAGATGTCAAAGTGGAGCTCGCCTGGTCCGGTCTGATGTCCTATGCTAGACATCTGATGCCCCAGATCGGCAAGCTCGAAGAGGGGTTGTGGCATTGCACGGCTTTCGGCGGTCATGGCATGAACACAACGGCCATCGGCGGAAAAGTGATTGGAGAAGCGATCACTGGCGCCAGCGACCGATATCGTCTTTATGCCCCTTTCGGCCTGGACTGGAACGGCGGACCCTTGGGCCGGATCGCTGCTCAACTCACCTATTGGTCTCTCCAAGCCTGGGATGCCTGGCGGGAATACGTTTGATCTATCGCCGACCAAATTTAATTAGGCGTTATCTAGATATTTCTAGATACCTCACCCCGCGCAAATTTATGAGGTGTCATTCCAACGATTGTTAGTAAATGACGAGTCTATGGCTTTGGTCAGAAAAGCCGACGAGGGTCGCGGCATCCACTGCTGATAAACATTCCCGTAGCAATGTCTTTACCCGTTCAATTTTTCGCCCAATATGATAGGTATGTGGCGGCAATCCGGTGAATAGCTTGAAAGCGCGAATTGTCTGGCGCCGACTTAGTCCCGATACCGTACAGAGTTCTTCGAGCGTAATATTTTGTTCGACGTGCTCGTGCAGATATTCAACAACATTAGATATCTTATGTCGCGACGGTTTTGCTGCGCGAAACGTGATACTTGGCGCAATCACCGGCCTAATGATTTGAAACAGCAAAGTAAGTGCAACGTCGCCCGACAATAATTGCTACGAAACGTTCTCTCGTTTTGGCAAGAACGTGATGCAGCGAGCGGAAGTCTGACGATTGAAGACACGCGCTGGATTTCTTCAGGTGTTGGAGTGGCAACCGCACCTTACATATCCACCCCGCTAGAAACTCCATGTTCGAGAGACGAAGCTACCGATTTACGCCTATAAGAATTAGCTCAAAGCCAGCTAAGCGTTATCGTCTTTGAACGATTTTTCACCGTAGCATTGGGC
>CAYOYT010000319.1:0-3720 GCA_964408245.1 uncultured Dongia sp.
GTGAAATTCCGCTTTCTACCTTGTAAAATTCTGCCTTCCCTTTGATCCGAATAGAAAAATCTTTATACTCTGATGAGGGGGATGGGCTTTCCAATCCGGCTCGGACCGACGAAACTGTACCTATGCTACATGTCCAAAACTTGATCTTCGATTACCCCGGGCACCGCGCTGTGAATAACGTTTCCCTGCATCTGGAACGAGGCAGCATCACCGCGTTGGTCGGCCCGAACGGGGCCGGTAAATCAACCCTGATGCGTCTTTGCGCCGGCCTTGATCAACCTTTCTCCGGTACCGTCTTTCTGGATGGATTGGATGTTCACGCAAACCCGCGCCAGGCACACCGGCGCATGGGATATCTGCCAGATTTCTTCGGTCTCTATGACGAACTGACCGTGTTGCAAGGATTGTTGTATCGTGCGGCGTCGCAGGGTGTTCCAAAGGTGCAGCGACGAGCTGTTGCACAAGCAGCGGCGGTGCGGCTGGAAATTTCCGACCGCCTCGAGCAGAAGGCAGGAACGCTGTCGCGCGGATTGCGGCAGCGCCTTGCGATCGCTCAGGCGGTGCTGCATGAGCCTACTTTTTTGATGTTGGACGAACCAGCCTCCGGTCTAGACCCTTCGGCCCGGATCGAGCTATCCGCGGTGCTACGCAATCTTGCACGCAACGGCATGACTATTCTGGTTTCCTCTCATATCCTGGCCGAACTTGAAGATTATTCGACGCATATCCTGATGCTGCGCCAGGGGACCGTTGTCGATCATGCGCCGCTCGCAGTGATGGGGGCCGTGACAGAGCGACGGGTCGAAATCCGTCTCGATTTCGCCAGCCCGGTCAGTGACCTGCGCAAAAGATTGCTAGCGATCGGAGGATTCGAGGTGCTGAGTTGCGGTGTAGATGACGCCGTCGTTATCTCCGACCCAGATCCCGCAGCGCGCGCCAATATGCTTGCCGCCGTCATCGCTAACGGGTTGCCACTGGCATCATTCGCGCCGGAGCGGCGCAGCCTGCAGGATATTTATCTAGCGCGAATGAAGGCCGCGACAGATCGGCCGCCGTTACGGCTTGTGGGGCCACAATGAGCCTTGATCTCAATGCTGAATTCCAACGCAATCTGTGGCTTCATCTGGGTTGGCAGCGCCTGATGGCCGCAGCCACTGTGGGCATGACCATCGCTTATGCGATTCTGCTCGTCAGCGACTTCACCAAGCTTTCCTACGCCGCCAACCTAATATTGGTGATGGTGCTTGGCATGTGGGGGCCACGACGTGCCGCCGACTCTTTAGCGGAAGAGGTTGCCAGCGGTACTTGGGAATCTCAGCGCATGTCGAGCTTATCGGCTTGGTCCATGGCATGGGGAAAGCTGATAGGTGGGTGTAGTTTTGTTTGGTATTGTGGCCTTCTTGCCTTGGCTGTCTATATCTTCGCCGGCCTCAATCTCGGTTTCCCACAAGGCCGGGCCGGCAATTTCTGGCTTGGAATCTATCTGGTTCTGGCGGGCGCATGTCTTGCTCATGTCGTAGCGCTTGGCGTTGCCCTCATCCGATTGCGCAAGACCGTGCAGTATCGCCGTCTTACCATCACATTGGCGCAGACTTGCGGCTTCCTCGTCTTTGTCGCCGTGAGCGGCGTCGGCACCGCGCCGGTCTTTAACCAGCCTGATTTCGAGCCTGCACGCGCTTATGTTTACGATAGCGCCTATTCCTGGCCGCTGATACGTGCGGTTCTTGGTTCAATCTTTATCATTTGGGGGCTGATGGGCGTCTATCGGCTCATGCGTGCCGAATTGCAGTATCGAGTTTGGCCCTGGTTCTGGGCTAGCTTCGTGGTCTTCTGTATCGTTCTCGCGGCCGCTGTCGCTCCTTGGCCTGGTAGTAGCATGATTGGCACAGCGATGCCGGTATTTGCGGTCATGGTTGCATTGACCTATCTGTCAGCATTGGCGGATCGCCGCGATCCTATCCGCTATCGTTCTGGCTTGCTGGCCCTCAGACACAGAGATTTCAGCCGCGCAATCGCGGAAATTCCTTGGTGGCTTATCACGGCGATTGCCGCCGTCATGGTGGCTGCATTTGCAATTTATACTTTGGTCATTCTCGGTGATGAGGGATGGCCTTCGAGTCTGATGGATCTCTTTCTGCGCCTGAGCTTGGTCTCTCTCGATCACCTCGTTGAAAGTGTCATACTGGTCTTGTTGTTCATGATCCGCGACCTGGCAATTCTTCTGTGGCTGAGTTTCGGGCAGTGGCGGAGCCAGTCCGATATTACTTGGCTCGTTTACCTGGCTCTTATCTATTGGCCGATCGGTATCATCATGTATTTCGCGGGCTATGGCGCTTATATCACGCTCCTTCTACCGATCGCCGGCGATAATATCGTCGTCAGCTTCGCGCCCATTCTCATTCAGTTGACGATCCTCGGCGTCATGCTCCGCCGCCGGTGGCTTCAGGCAACGCGTGACGACGTTGTGGCATAGAACAAGCTCGTGCCAGCGTGCTGAAATTGACCGCGCGCCTAATTCTGTGATGCAAGTAGATCAGTAGATAAAATGTGGAGTGGCTATGCCTGATTACGATTACGATCTTTTTGTTATTGGCGGTGGTTCCGGTGGCGTGCGTGCGGCGCGGATTGCTGCGGGTCATGGTGCTAAGGTTGCCGTTGCAGAAGAAAGCCGATTGGGCGGGACATGTGTCATTCGTGGCTGTGTGCCCAAGAAGCTGCTCTCCTACGCCGCGCATTTTCATGAAGATTTCGAGGATGCTCGCAATTACGGATGGACCGTGCGCGATACCTCGTTTGATTGGGCTACGTTGATTGCCAACAAGGATAAGGAAATCGATCGTCTAAACAACATTTACAAGAATCTGCTTACCGGATCGAAGGTTGATTTGTTGGAAAGTAGAGCCATCGTTATCGATCCGCATACGGTTGAGATAGGTAGCAAAGCTGTAACGGCGAAGAATATCTTGATAGCTGTGGGCGGGTGGCCAGATCGGCCAAAGATTCCTGGTATTGAGCATTCGATTACATCCAACGAAGCTTTTCATCTCGCCCATTTACCCAAGGATATTGTTATCGTTGGGGGCGGTTATATCGCTGTGGAATTTGCGGGCATCTTTAACGGACTTGGCGCCAAGGTAGTGCAGTTGCACCGAGGTGATCAGATTCTGCGCGGATTTGACGAAGATGTACGACATTTCTTGGCAGCAGAAATAACTAAGAAGGGTGTTACAATCAGTACAAATGCCGACGTCGTGCGGATCGACAAATCTAATGCGCGACTGGCGGTTAAATTAAAAAGTGGCGACACTCTCGCATGTGATGCTGTTATGTACGCAACGGGCCGTCGCCCCAAGACCGACGGCATGGGGTTGGTGGAGGCGGGTGTACGTATCAAAGAGACTGGTGCGATTGAGGTTGATGCCTCATCGCAGACGGCGGTTTCCAGCATTCATGCCATTGGCGATTGCACGGACCGTGTCAATCTGACACCCGTCGCCATCCGCGAGGGCCATGCCTATGCCGATTCAATTTTCGGGAAGAAGCCTTGGAATGTCGATCATCAGACAATTGCTTCGGCAGTGTTCAGTCATCCGCCTGTCGGCGTTGTCGGCCTCACCGAAAGTATGGCGCGGAAAGAGGGCAGGGAGCTCGATATCTACAAGGCCGACTTCAAGCCACTGAAGCACACGATTTCCGGCCGCGACGAACGCACGCTTATGA
>CAYOYT010000320.1:0-3716 GCA_964408245.1 uncultured Dongia sp.
GTATTTTAAGTTAACGCTATAGGAAGCCTTTACCCTGTTGGTACAGCCTTCCTTGACTTCTAGCCTGCTAAAGAAGCCATATCGATGACAAATCGATATTTGACATCGCCCTTAACAGTGCGGTCATAAGCCTTGTTCACCTCTTTAATAGCAATTTTCTCGATGTCGCAAACAATGTTGTGCTTGCCGCAGAAATCGAGCATTTCCTGCGTTTCGGGCAGGCCGCCGATAAGTGATCCGGCCATTGAACGGCGGCGAAAGATGAACGGAATACCACTGACATGCGTCAAGGCTTCAACCGCGCCGACAACGACCATCGTGGCATCGCGCTTTAATAGATTCATGTAGGGGTCGGTGTCGTGGCCGACGGGAATCGTGTTGAGCAAAAAATCGAAGCTGCCCATTGCGGACTGCATGGCATCAGAATCTTTCGAGATAAGAACCTCGTCCGCACCAAGCTTTTTCGCATCGGCCCCTTTTTCCGGCGAGGTCGTAATCATGACGACCTTTGCCCCCAAGGCATGGGCAATCTTCACGCCCATATGGCCAAGGCCGCCGAGGCCGACGATACCGACTTTCTGCCCCGGCCCGACTTTCCAATGTCGGAGAGGCGAATAGGTTGTGATACCAGCGCACAGCAACGGCGCAGCGGCGGCGGGATCAAGATTTTCCGGAATATGTAGGACGAAGCGTTCTTCAACCGTGATCTTGTCGGAGTAGCCGCCGAAAGTTCGCTTGTGTGGCGTGCCTCCGATCTTGTCATCACTCCCGTAGGTGGCCGTCCATCCGTTGTCGCAATATTGTTCCAGCCCCGCATTGCATGACGGGCAGGTGCGGCAGCTATCAACCAGACATCCAACGCCAACCAGTTCACCCGTCTTGAATTTTGTGACTTTACTGCCGACCGCCTTCACGCGCCCGACGATCTCATGACCGGGAACGAAGGGATATTGTGCGTGGCCCCACTCATTACGGGCCGAATGGATGTCGGAATGGCAAATCCCGCAATAAAGAATGTCGATCACAACATCCGTGGAGCGCGGATCGCGACGCTCAAAGGTAAAAGGAACGAGATCGCTCTTGGGGTCGTTACAGGCGAAGCCTTTGGTTTGCATGCTCATCTTTTTCTCCTTCATTCAGTTGATGCTTAAAGCGTCTTGTGGGCGCCCAGGCTTTTGCGAATTTCAAGTTCTGGTGTCATAGCCAGTTTAACGACCAGATCGGCAACACTTTTGCGCGACACGGTGGCTTTTGGATTCTTGAATGGCTCGCCTTTTTGCGTCGTCCCATAGTCGATCTCGTCCCGATCATTTAGCCATTCAGGGCGAATGATTGTGTAATCAAGATCGCTTTCCTCTATGGCCTTTGCGGAGTCCCGATACGGGTCAAGAACGCTGCGGTATTTTTCGCCTGGAACCTCGCCATAAATGCCCATTGAACTGATGAAGATCAGGCGTTTGACGCCTGCCTTATGCATCGCAACGATGATATTGTGCGTTTGCGCCGTCATGTTTCCGGATAGATTGGCGTAAACAACATCTTGCCCGGCCATAGCGGCTTCGAGGGTCGGGTCATCCATGACGTCGCCTTCAATAATCCGAACGCGGTCATCATGGCTGAGATTTTCCAACCGTTTGGCCTTCCGCAGATACAGAGTAAGTTGCGCATCCGTCCGCTCAAGAAACAGGCGGGTTGCAACTTGTGCAATCTGGCCATAAGCACCAAGGATGAGAACTTTTAACATTCGCTTTCCTCACTTCGGCATAAGTTCGCCGTAAAAATAGGAAGCCGTTACGCCACCATCCATCAGGAAGTCGCTGCCGGTGATAAACGCTCCATCCGGCCCCATAAGCAGCGCCCCGACATTGCCGACTTCATCCGGCGTCCCGGCACGCCCAACCGGACACAGATCGATCATGCGGCGATAGCCTTCGCTACGGGGGCCTGTCAGTTCATCTTTGGCCAGCGGCGTGATGATGATGCCGGGACTTATCGTGTTGACCCGCGCGCCACGTTTCGCCCAGCGCGTAGTCGCTTCGGCTTTCACGCGTAGGGAATTGCCGCGTTTCGAGATTTGATAGGCGTGAAGCGAATCCTTGATCTGATCTGACTGAAGCATGGGCAATGACAAGAGTTTTTCGGTCGGCGTGAGCGCCAATGCTTTGTCTTGCTCTGCGGTTAAAGCGCCCAAGCGATGCCCCGACTGAGAAGCGATCACCACGGCAGAACCGCCAGCTGCAATAACATCGCCGAACGCTTCAAGTACCAGCGCTGTGCCGTACAGATCGACTTTCAAAATAGTCTCTGGTGACGCCTGCGAAGGGGATACGCCAGCGGCGTGAATGACGCCAAATACGTCGCCCATACCGACAGCTTTGGCGACCAGCGCCTCGACCGAGGGACGCGAGGAAACGTCAACGGTTGTCGTGCTGACGTCAAAACCGGCATCGCTCATCGTCAGGGCGGCGGCTTCGGCATTTTCCTGACGGATGTCGACCAAAAGGACTTTCTTGCCTGAACTGACCCGACGTGCGATGGCTTGGCCGATCAAACCCGATCCGATAACAACAATGACTTGGGACATGTTTGGCTCCTTATGTTAGACAGTTTAGCGTCCAACCCATTTCTGCAAGGCTTCGGGATACCGAGCGCCATGCACAGTGACCTTGAAAAGCGCGTCACCAATGGTTTTGAGTTCGTCGACGGACAAAACAACGCTTGCCCCGCCGATGTTTTCTTCAAGCCTGTGCAGCTTAGTCGTGCCGGGGATGGGAACGATCCATGGCTTCTGCGCTAAGAGCCACGCCAAGGCAATCTGCGCCGGAGTTACGCCTTTGCTGGCGGCAAGCCGTTTGACTACCTCGACGATATCCTGATTGGCTTTCCTATTGTCTTCCGATAAGCGAGGGACGACATTGCGAAAATCGTCTTTATCGAATTTTGTCGTTTCGTCGATTTTACCCGTCAGAAATCCCTTGCCAAGCGGACTGAACGGCACGAAGCCGATGCCAAGTTCTTCAAGGGTCGGGAGAATGTCAACTTCGGGTTCACGCCACCACATCGAATATTCGCTTTGCAGCGCGGTAACGGGTTGAACCGCATGCGCACTGCGAATGGTCTGCGCTCCGGCCTCCGACATGCCGAAATATTTGACCTTGCCTTCCTTGATAAGTTCCTTGACCGTTCCGGCAACATCTTCGATCGGCACATTCGGATCGACGCGATGTTGATAGAAAAGATCAACATGATCTGTTCTCAAACGCTTCAAGGAGCCTTCAAGCGCTATGCGAATGCGTGCGGGACTGCTATCGAAACCGGATTTTGTATTCCCGTCTTTGAAGCCAAACTTGGTGGCGATCACAACTTGTTTGCGGAATAGCTCAAGAGCCTCACCGACGACTTCCTCGTTCGTGAATGGGCCATAGCACTCCGCCGTGTCGAAGAAGGTTACGCCTTTCTCGACGGCAGCCCGAACAAGCCTGATTGCTTCCTGTTTTTCCGTTGCCGGGCCAAGGCCAAAGCTTAGGCCCATGCAGCCAAGACCTAGAGCGGAGACTTCGGGGCCGTTCTTCCCAAGTTTACGTTTCTGCATGTTAGCTCCTTATGTCGCGGTTTTGCTGCCAATTCTTATTGACATAGTGCACTCATTCTGAAAGCGATCCATGCCGAATACTGGAGAGTTCTTGCCTAATCCTGCAAATGACGGAGTATGAAGT
>CAYOYT010000321.1:0-3690 GCA_964408245.1 uncultured Dongia sp.
GGGCCTGCCTGGCTTGAGCGAGTGAGGTGAACAGCACTTCGTTCAGCAGTTCATCCCTGAGCCGCCCGTTGAAGCTCTCGATGAAGGCATTCTGGCTCGGCTTGCCCGGCGCCGTGTAATGCCACTCGATGCCGCTCTCTTGCGACCATCTGAGGATCGTCATGCTGGTGATCTCCGTGCCGTTGTCGGAGACACACGTCGAGGGACGCCCGCGCCGGGCAATCACGGCATCCAGTTCCCGCGCGACCCTGGCGCCGGAGAGTGAAGTGTCGGCCACCAGGGTGAGGCATTCCCGCGTGAAATCATCAACTACCGCCGGGATGCGGAAGCGCCGCCCATCGGTGAAGGCATCGCTCACGAAATCCAGCGACCAGCGCTGGTTCGGTCCCTGCGGGACAGCCAAGGGCGCCCGTGTCCCCAGGGCGCGCTTGCGACCGCCTCGGCGGCGCACTTGTAGCCGTTCCTCGGCATAGAGCCGCCGCAGCTTCTTGTGGTTCATCTGCAAACCCTCCCGTCTCAGCAGCACCAGCAGGCGGCGATAGCCAAAGCGCCGCCGGATGGCCGCCAACTCCCGCAGCCTGGTCCGCAGTGCCGCATCGTCGGGCCGCGACGAGCGGTAGCGGATCGAACTGCGGTCGGTGCCGATCACTGAACACGCCCGACGCTGGCTCACCTCGTAGCTCCGACAGAGATGGGCCACCGCTTCACGCCTCGCGGCGGGCGTTAGAATTTTTTTGTTGTGAGATCCTTCAACATGGCGTTGTCCAGCATCGCCTCGGCCAGCAGCTTCTTCAGCTTGGCGTTCTGGTCTTCCAGCACCTTCAGGCGCCGGGCCTCCGAGACATCCAGCCCGCCATACTTGGCCTTCCACTTGTAAAATGTGGCATTCGAGATGCCGTGCTTCCGGCAGACGTGGCATATTGCTACGATCATCTCAGTGAAGACTAAATTAAACTGATCAATCAAATTCCGGCAACCGAGCAACCAATTCCACCATACAAAAGGCAGCTGGGAAATCGCGCAACAGCTTAAAGCGTTAGAGTGGTAAATGATCAAAGGACTAAAAAGGCAGTCACCTAAAGCTATGTTAGCCGATGCATCCATTGCACGGGCTGCCGCTGGTGAATCTTTTTTCATACGCGCAGACGCCAAGAGCAATGCTGTGCGGCTGCCTTCGGCCTGGCATACGAGTTTCACGTCCGACCGTGCGAACTAGCTATGAACAGCTCCGAGCAAAGCGCGGCGGATTTTTTCCTATATTCAGATAATCACGAACATGCTTTCCAGGTAACCGAAACGGGCTTACCAGGCCGGCGTCGAGGCGACGAATACAGAAGCGGCAAATTTGAAGAGTTTCTGTCCAGCTGGAGGGTCGCCGATGGTCCGGGCTGCATCCAATCTGCAATACAAAAGAAGGTAAATAAGTTCTACGGCTCCGGTTTGAATCTTTTAGTCTATGCCAATTTGTAGTGACTCTCTCACGTCTGCGGACATTCAGGAAATGGCCGTCCCCTATAGCAACAAGTTCGAGTCAATATGGGTATTATCGAATAAATGGCTGACGTGCGCTTCAGTCGGTAACGTCGATATCGGATCAATTTCAGGCTTAGGCAAAATACATGGGTTATAAAAAGCCACCGAGCAATTTTGCGTATGTGGCTTGGAGAGCGAAAAGCATCCGGGTGAAATAGTCGTGATTTGGATTGTGGGTTCGTTCGTGGGTTTAGTGAACTAAAAAATATCTAAGTTACTTAAAAATATAAATATTATTCGGTAGCTGGCGGAGGAGGTGGGATTCGAACCCACGGTGGGCTTGCACCCACGGCGGTTTTCAAGACCGCTGCCTTAAACCACTCGGCCACCCCTCCCAGGGTCGGGAAAGGTCATTAGCGGGGCTAGAACGGCAAATCAAGGGCGGTTGTCGATATGGTTTCGACGGACTTGTGATCTTGCCTAATTTGACTGAGATGGCTAGCTTAACTTCCCTTATTTCCACAATATCTTGATGAGTAAGGATCCGGTAGGTCCAAATGCGGGGGTTTAGAGATTTTTATCACGTTCTGGCGGTGATAGCGTTGCTAGGTCTGGTGACTGCCTGCGCCGAGACTAACCTTGCGGTAGAAACAACCAAGGCAGTCACTCGCAAGGAAGCTAAGGTTAATGGTCCCTACAAGGTCGGCAAGCCCTATCAGGTACGCGGCGTCTGGTACTATCCGCAGGTGGATTACGATTACGACGAGACGGGTATCGCTTCTTGGTACGGCCCTGGCTTCCATACAAAGGCGACGGCCAATGGCGAGACTTACGACGAGAACGATCTAACGGCAGCGCACAAGACATTGCCCATGCCGTCGATGGTGCGTGTCACCAATCTCGAGAATGGGCGTTCGATTGTTGTACGGATCAACGACCGCGGTCCTTTCGTCAACAACCGCGTCATAGACATGTCCCGCCGCGGCGCCCAGCTGCTTGGTTTTGTGCAGAACGGGACAGCCAAGGTGCGTGTTCAGGTCATGAAGGACGAAAGCATGATGCTGGCGGCCAAAGCGTCGTCGCAAGGTGGAGACGTCTTCAGTCCGGCGCCTAAGGCGGCGCCTGCCGGTTCGGTGACGGCTCAGGCCCTGCCGCCGGGGGGGAATGCCTCAGCATCTGCGCCCAGTCAGCCAATCGAGACACCTAAAGGGTCCGCCATCGGTAACGTCCAAGTGCCGCAGCCTACTGGCCAGGTCTCGGTGGTGCCAGTGGCACCAAGCAGCATTTTTATCCAAGCAGGTGCATTCTTGCGTCAGCAAAATGCACAGCAATTGCAGATAAAGCTCGCCAATCTGGGCCATCAGGCCCGCATCACACAGTTTATACTCAATCAGCAGCGTTTCTATCGCGTGCAACTGGGCCCCATCGCATCAGTCGAAGAAGCAGATGCACTATTGCAGAGGCTGATCGATAATGGTCACGCGGACGCGCGGATTTCAGTGAATTGAGCTTGAGCTTGATGTTGCTTGACGTTGCTGGATCCGGGTATCAATTTGCCGCGCTAAAGCGTCGGGTGGCGCGAGTCTGTTCGGTTTCTGAGGTTTGAGGACATGCTGAAGTCATTTCTGGTGGGTATTGTCGCTACCGGTCTTGTGCTAGGTCTAGCACCACGAGTTGAAGCCCAACCTCTCGTTACTAACGCGCAACACGCGTATATTGTCGATTACACGACCGGTTCCGTGCTATTCGACAAACTGGCCAACGAGCGGATTCATCCTGCCTCGATGAGCAAGCTTATGACGATCTACATGTTGTTCGATGCCTTAAAGCGCGGCGACGTGAAGCTCACCGATTCGTTCCATGTCACCGAAAAGGCGTGGTCGACCCAAGGCTCCAAGATGTTCGTCGAGATCAACTCCTCGATCGCTGTCGAGGATCTGATCCGGGGCATCATAATCCAGTCCGGTAATGACGCCTGTGTCGTTGTAGCGGAAGGCCTCGCCGGTTCTGAAGATGCCTTTGCCGACCGCATGAACAAGAAGGCCAGGGAGATCGGCCTGACAGACAGCAATTTTGTCAATGCTTCGGGTCTACCGGATCCAAATCATCTGATGACGGCCAAAGACCTAGCGACATTAGCGCGCCACCTCATCGACGATTTCCCCGAATACTACAAATACTTCTCCGAACACGAATTCACCTGGCACGGCATTAAGC
>CAYOYT010000322.1:0-417 GCA_964408245.1 uncultured Dongia sp.
GCGCGGTGTCCGCCTCACGCCTCTGCGTCGGAGGGTGCTGGAACTGATCTGGAATAGCCATCAGCCCGTCGGCGCGTACGCGATGCTTGATCATTTAGGGGATGGCGATCGTGGCGCCGCGCCGCCCACGGTCTACCGCGCTCTCGAGTTTCTGCTGGAACAAGGCCTCATCCATAAGCTGGAAAGCCTCAACGCCTTCGTCGTCTCAGCCGAGCCGCACGACCATGCCCATCCGATGACCGTCTTCGCCATCTCCGACACATGCGGCCAGGTCAGCGAAAAGTCGTGTGAGCACTGACGATGGTCATGATGCGAGTGGCTCTGGGTAGTGTACGCGTGAGTATCGCTCGCACGTTCGGGGTGCCAGTAGCGCTCGAGCTGCTCGACTGCCATATACAGCATCCGCCGGGCTGTCTG
>CAYOYT010000322.1:427-1377 GCA_964408245.1 uncultured Dongia sp.
AGAGGCTGGCTTTACTGTCGGCCGCTTGACGATCGAATTGCAAGGCCTGTGCCCGACTTGCGGCAAGATTGCCGCCTAAGCTCTCGCATCAGGCTTGAAGGCAGCCTTCGATATAATTCTGAAAGTGATTGAGGTCTGGGACCTCCCACCCCGCGATCTTTCCCTCGTCATCCCAACGACGCAGCCGAATGCCGTCATGGTAATAAGGTTCCTTCTCGAACGCCTTCACCTCAGTTTTAGACATTAACCCGCCTTGCAGCTTCAGCGACAAAAGCGAGGCGTCGGAAAGTAAATCGTAATATCCCTTCTCGATCGTCGCGAGATATCGCTTGGCCGGCACATGTAGCCGTACCGGTTCGGATACTTCGGGGCCAAAATGCTGCGAAAGCCAGGCCGAGCCCAAGCTTTCATGCTGCGTGTCGATACCTTGGTCGGCGATATCGTCTGGAAACTCGTGCAACAAATGACCAATATCATGTAGCAAGGTCGCAACAATCAGTGGCGGCGTGGCACCGTCACGTTCAGCGCAAAAAGCGCATTGCAAGGCATGGTCGAGCTGATTGACACCTTCGCCATAACTGTCTTGCCCGCGCATATCGAAAGCAGCGCGAATGGCACGCATCGTGCTCATGCAGCAGCTCCCTTTTTTTCGGCCTTATGTCGGCGCAATACGCGCGCTCGGCTTTCCAGGCCATCCTTGTCAACATAGCATCCCTGCAGATGGCGACGACCACGCGACGGATCGAAAGCGGTGCGCCCGTGGAGTGCACGGTCATTCTGCATGACCACACAATCGCCGGGTTCGAGGCGGAAGATTAGTTCACCGTCAGGGCGATGTAGGATTTCCGCATATTTCCGGTAAGCGGCAAACCAAGGCTCGATCTGCTCCGCTGGCGCGTCTAGCCAATCGAGCGAACGATTATTGAAATGGACACCGATAATATCACCGT
>CAYOYT010000322.1:1387-3685 GCA_964408245.1 uncultured Dongia sp.
GTCCTCATCAATCGATATGAGCGTCTGACGTGCTTGAAGATCGGCATCATCCGACCGAAAGCGAAAATTTACGGGAATACGGGCCAACAGGTCAAAAGCAGCAGAATCTTCCTGCCGTAGCAGCGTGGCTGCTCGGAAGCCGTCGACGAGCAGCGTATCACCACCTGGCGCCTCGGAAAGCAAGCAATGCAGAAGCTGCACACCTGGAGTTGGATCGCGATAAGGGTTGTCAGAATGAACGCCCAGACCAATCGGTGTGTAGGCAAGATTGGTCGGGTTCGGCACCGACATGACATCGAAATAGGCACCGTAATTGGTGACGCGTACAAACCCTAAGCGATTGCCGATGGCAAGCACGGTTTCCGACTGCGTCGGCGAGTGCTTGATCAGACCAAAGCCGTGGGCGTGATAGGCGTCAAGAAAAGCAAGCTCGGCACCAGGATCCACGATCATACGTCGCCAATCACCAAGCGGCATGTCATTACCGATGCTGCCAATCCAAAGTGTAGGCGTTGGCTTCCGCACCCTGCGGGCGGACTCAGTCAGATTATGGTTAGCCAACCAGTCCTGCTGAAAGACGCTTACATGCTCGTCCGGCATCCAGGTGATACGGATAGCACCGTCGCGCATCTGCACCGCCTCGGAAATCCGCAGATCGGTCGGCAGATCCGTGATCTCATAAAGGCGCTGGGCATTGACGGGATGCCGGCAGGCAGAGCAACGGCAATTATCGCGCAGCCAAATGGCCGGAAAGGTGGCGGCCTTTCCGGTCTGCCAAGTAATGGCAATGGCCTTCTCGGTGCTGGTTAGTTTCGCGATCATGGCTTTAGACCTAGCTCCTGACGCAAAGCTCGGTTACCACGGCAAGGAATAAGTCTTCACATTTGTGAAGCATTTCATCGCCTCGATCACGCCTTCTTTGTAGCCAAGGCCCGAATCCTTGATACCGCCGAAGGGTGACATTTCGATGCGATAGCCTGGTACCTCACGCACATTAACCGTGCCGACCTCAAGCTCTTTCACGAAGCGGGTCACATAATCGAGGCGGTTCGTGCAGATGCCTGATGATAGGCCATAAGCAGTGGAATTGGAGACCATGATCGCCTCATCGATATTCTTAACGCGGATGACTGGAGAGACTGGTCCGAACGTCTCGATTCTTACTAAGTCGCAATCAAATGGCACACGATCGACAACGGTCGGCGAATAAAGAGCACCCTTACGGACATTGCCGTAGAGCAGCTTCGCACCGTACATCACCGCATCGTTGACCTTCGCCTCACAATACTTGGCGGAATTTTCGTCGATCAAGGTGCCCATATCAGTTTCCGGGTCCATCGGGTCGCCGTACTTGATCTTCTTGGTTTTCTCCAGTAGCAGCTCGACAAACTTGTCGGCAACGCTCTCTACCACGATCATGCGCTTCACTGCCGTGCAGCGCTGGCCCGAGTTTTTATAGGAACCAGCAACCGCCAATGTCGCAGCTTCCTCGATATCTGCATCTTCCATTATGATCAGCGGATCATTGCCGCCAAGCTCAAGAACGGCACGACGATAACCCATATGGCACGAGATATATTTACCAACCGACACGCCACCAGTGAAAGTAATCAGATCGACATTAGGATCAGTCAGCAGCGAATCTGCGATCTCGCGTGGATCACCGGTCACGACCTGAAACATTTCTTTGGGCAGGCCAGCTTCGTAAAGAACATCCGCCAGCACCAGCGCGGTAAGCGGCGTCTTTTCGCTGGGCTTCAACACCATGCGATTGTTGGTGGCGATTGATGGCGCCACCTTATGCGCTACCTGGTTTAACGGATGATTGAATGGCGTGATAGCCGAGATTGCATTCAGCAGCGGATCACGTTGGGTATAGATGCGACGCTTTTTACCGTGGGGCGTGATATCACAAGAATAGATTTCGCCGTCATCCTTTAGCACGATGCTGGAAGCGAGGTGGAATACGTCATAGGCGCGACCCACTTCGTAGATCGTATCTTTAAGGCATAGACCGGATTCCGCCGTGATCAATTTGGCGATTTCCTGTTTACGGTTGACAAGAACTTCCGCTGTCTTGCGTAGGATCTGGCTGCGCTCGGCACGGCTAAGGCTGGCTTTATAATTCTTCGCAGTCTTGAAGGCGCTGGCGATATCATCAAGGCTTGCTTTGGGACAAGTCCCGATGACGTCATTGGTGTAAGGATTGACGATCTCGAAATGCCGATCGCCGGCTGTAGAGCTATTGACGATCCGCATCTTCTATTTACGCAAGATTCCCATGGCACTCCTCAGATG
>CAYOYT010000323.1:0-3683 GCA_964408245.1 uncultured Dongia sp.
ATAGAGTCACAGGGCTGACTGAAGCAGTCGAATTCACCTATGCCGCCTCGCGGGCAGTGCAGGAAGCGCGCAAATCCGGCAAGTCGGCCTGTCTCACTCTGCTCGAAATCTGCGAGATCGACGAACTTAATCGGGTCATGGGCGTCGAGCGCGCCGCGTCGCTGATGGCCGAAATCGGCGCTCAGCTAAAGTTGCGGGCCCTGGACTCGGATTCCGCCGCGACGCTCGGTGATGGCAAATTGGGCGTCGCTCATTTGGAAAGCACTAATTCCAGCTTGATCGTCGACGCAATCAACCGTGTCGGCGACAGTTACGATTTAGCGCCAGAAACTATTCACGCTACGGGCAAAACAATCTCGTTCCAGGGGAGTTCGCTGGGCGATGACGATGTCGAAAGTATCTTGTCGTATGTTGTCGGCAAGTTCACCCATGAGAGCGTCACGAATTTCGATGCTGGAGGGGCCGATCAGTATTTCAAACGCATGACAGCCGAGGTACTGAGCCGCGTGATCGCCATGCGCGATCTCATCCACCAGCACCGCATCAACTTGCATTTTCAACCAATCGTGCATCTGCATGATCGAAGCCCACATCATTATGAAGTCCTCTTGCGTCTCGATGACGGACGCTCTCCCTTCGCTGACATTACGTTCGCGGAAGAGATCAATATTGTGCATGAGATCGATCTGGCGGTCGCTCATGGCGCCATCAACCGAATCATACAATCAGCTTCACATAGCCGGGACTTGCATTTAGCAATCAACATGTCAGCACGCTCGTTGCTCAATGACAATTTCCTCCGCATGTTCGACGAAATAGCAAGGAAGCTCGGCAAGCACCGCAACAACCTCATCGTCGAAGTAACGGAATCAGCGAAGCTCGACGATTTACCGAAGGCTGCGCGCGCGGTTGATCATCTGCGCAACTCAGGTCATCAAGTTTGTCTCGACGATTTCGGCGCAGGCGCGTCATCCCTGCCCTATCTACAGCAATTACAGGTCGATTTTGTGAAGATCGACGGCGCTTACATCCGCAGTATCACCGAATCCCTCCGCGAACGCGCAATCGTTCAGGGCGTGCTGACAACCTGCCGTTGCCTTAATATCAGAACCGTTGCGGAAATGATCGAGAAGGAAGATCAGCATAAATGCCTGCTGGGTCTCGGGACCGATCTAGGTCAGGGCTGGCTTTACGGCCGACCCTCGCCGAACATCCCGGAACCAATGATTGCGACGCCCATGCGAGTCAGTAAGAAGCAAGGTGTTCAGGAGAGACGGGGCTGAGAAAACTGCCATTCAGTGCTCAGTTTCAGCGAACACCCGGGGCTAGTGCCTGCAGCGCCGCTGCATCTTCCTTTTCCACAAAGCTAGGGCCCCCATCTGGCACTACGGGACGCAGCTTGTAGCGCTTCAGCAATTCGAATGTGACGACGGGTACATAGCCCATCAGATAAGGCTGCGCGTCGATCGTCCACAGCATGTTGCCACCAGCAATAGCGGTCAGTACCTTGGCGGAAATATCGAAACCAGCAATCTTGGGGCGGCGATCTGCGGGCAATTTGCCGACCGCGTCAATTGCGGCCTCTGCCCCCAAGATACCAAGACCGAGAATGAAGTCTGTTTCGGGATGTTTACCGAGATATGCTATCAGATCTTTTTCGATGGCAGCTCGTGGCAGCGCGGTCTGAACGACGGGAACACCTTCACCCAGACCGCTGCTAAAGCCATGGCAGCGCGCCTCGAGGCTAACATTGCCGACTTCATGATCGAGGCAAACCGGGTGCTTGATGTTGAGTTCGCGCGCGCGATGGCCAGCCTCGATGCCAGCACCGAATTCCGACTGTCCCATGAAGAACAGGGCGCCGAGCTTTTTAGCCAGCGACGGACTGCCTGAATCGATAATGATGACGGGTATGTGAGCGGCGATCGCGGCCTTGATCGACGGCGCCAGGATTTTATCGTCCGGCGCCGTGACGACCAGCCCATCCGGATGCGTAGCGACGGCCTCGTCAATGAGTTGCTTCACCTCCGCAAGATCGAAACTGCGGGGCGCTCGGTACTTGACCTGGACGCCGAACTTCGCCGCAGCCTCATTCATGCCGTTCTTGATGATCGCCCAATAAGGGTCGTCTGGCTGGCCATGCGTGATGAAAACCACGCGCGTTCCACTATCAGCTTGGCCGATGTCGATAAGAGCAACCCACAAGAACAGCGAAAGCAGCAGCTTGATCACCCATATGCGACTCATCGGTCGCTACCTCGTATAAAGCTGTTTAAGGGAGGATTTTATCGTCAGTTTCGTTAACAATAGGAAAAGGGCCCTGGATCAAAAAGGCTTAGCCCATATTCCAGCGCATGAGCGCCAGACCGGCAAAAACGGCAAGGATCGACAGCAATACTGAGCCCATGACGTAAAGCAGCACCGGCCCAAGTGGGCCGCGCTCATAGAGCACAGCGGCATCAAGGGAAAAGGCGGAAAAAGTCGTGAAGCCGCCGAGAATGCCCGTGGTCAGAAAAAGTCGCCAAGCCTGGCTTGCCTCTCCCCGGAAGGCAAAATAGCCGGCAACCAGGCCGATCAAAAGTGAACCGATAACATTGATTGCGAAGGTACCCACGGGGAAAGTCACGCCGCGCAGCAGCAGCGCCGACGCCATGTTGACCCCGTGACGCAGCGTACCCCCAATGCCCGCGCCGATGAAGACGATAAGATAACTCATTCTTGTACCCCTTTGCTGCTCGCCAATAGTCGTTGCCCTGAGGCAGCGGCGCAAGGGCGCGTCGCCGCCAAAGCACAGGTGCAACGCTTTCAGACTGACGAAGAATTGCCGACCTACCTAGCCTTGCGCCAGCGACAAGTGGAGGCCGCCATGGAACGCCCGGATTGATATTACAACGATATGCGCCAGGTTGGTACCGACCGTACCGAGGTCGCGATGCATATCAGGAACGAGCACGGCACCTATTCATCGATCATAGCTGGCCTTATCGAACGCGCTGGATTTCGCATCCCGCATGCGGAATATAGCCAACGAATTTATGCGGATTACTGGGCGGAGAAAGTCTGAGCGACGGAGAGATACACCCCCTCCCCAACCCTCCCCCTCAAGGGGGAAGGCAGAAGAGAAGGACTCGTTGCAGCATCCCGCTCCGTTACAGTTCTCTCCCTCCTTGAGGGGGAGAGTTAGAGAGGGGGTAATTCTTGCTTTATCCACTACACCGCTGATTCCGCGCCGCGGCCGCGTTGGCGCTGGGCGAGGTATTTGGTGTTGGTGAGACGCAGTGCGGCGGCGGTCGTTTCGATCAGGTGATCGACGAGCCGTGTCTCTTCTGACGTTCCTGACCTGAATTTGCGCGCACGAATATCGGCAGCAAGACGCTTGCGCAAGGCGATAAGGTCGTCACCGGCATCGTGACCGTAGAGGCGCGTGAAGCTCTGCAATTCGCAGTGGCGCGATTGTGCGATACTGTCGATATCGTGCCTGGCGATTGAAACAGCGCGGGCGATCATGGCCGCTTGAAATTTTTGTTTACCGCTCAAGGTCGGCAGCAGATCCTCCTGCAGCGCGGATAGGGCGGCATCCAGAAGAGCATCGGCCCCGGGGCGCTGTTTCATGCGGCGTCTCCCTCTTGAATACGTTTCTTTGGAATGGGCTTAAATCCCGGCAAGCGCAGATCCACCAATAG
>CAYOYT010000324.1:0-3658 GCA_964408245.1 uncultured Dongia sp.
CGGGATTATTGCTGGCGCCGGGTGACCGGGTAGCCTTGGTTTCGGGAAATACCGAGATCATCGTTCAGCGTGCCTTAGCACAGATCTACGGTGTCGGCAGTTTCGCCGATGCGCATTTTTTGCGCCAGGATCCGTTTTTACTATTCCCTGCCTTCTTGGCGGCCTTACCGACGGCGCTTTCCCAGCTAACACTCGATGACGGATATCTTTCAACTAGGAATGCGGGAATAACTTGGGTTTTGGTCGCAGGCCAGGTTACCGGCGATCCTTATGCTCTCGATATTCAGGAGCGCTTCGTGACGGCGCTTGATCAAACCATCGATACCATAACGCAGCAAGTGCCTGGCTTCGAGGTTAAGCGCAGCGGTGCTATCTTTTTTGCGGCACAGGGCTCGCAGTCCGGCCTACGGGAAACATCGACATTGGGGGCGATCGCGACAATCGGAACGATGGTGTTGCTGATCGGCATCTTCCGTCGGGTAGGGCCGCTTTTCATGAATTTGGTCGCCGTGGCCATTGGTATTGGAGCTGGCCTTGCGGCAAACTTGCTGTTGTTTGACGAAGTGCATATTGCGACCCTGCTCTTTGGCGTCGGTCTCACCGGCGTTGCCGTAGATTACGGAATTCATTATTCGGCGACCGTTTTTGATCCGCTAAAGCCCACGCCATGGGAGCGCTTGCATGAAGTCTTGCCGGGCGTGAGCCTAGGACTGCTAACGACGTTGATTGGATATGCTATTCTATTGATGGCGCCGTTTCCGGCATTGCACCAGGTTGCCGTCTTTTCAATCGTGGGCCTCAGCGCGGCATTTTTTACAGTCATTTTTTGGTTTCCGTTTCTCGACCGCGGAACAGCGCCAGATTATGGCCGACATTTACTCTCCTTCGCGGATCTATTCTGGCGTGTTTGGGAGCACCCGCGTCTGCGACAAATATGTTGGATATCCCTGGTTATTCTTATTATCTGCAGTGCCTTTGGGTTCCACCACATGACGGTGAGTGATGACGTCAGGCGGATGCAATCGCTCGATCCAGTGCTTCTGGCCGAGCAAGAAGAGATAAAAAAAATTACAGGCGTCGGCGGTTCTATGCAGTTCGTTGCGATCGAGGCGGCTGACGATGAGGCAGCGCTGCAACGTGCTGAGAATGTGGCCGATATTCTGGATCAGCTAAGGTCGGAAGGTGTGCTTGCTGCGCATCGTGGACCAGCTGATTTCATTCCCTCCCTTAAGCGGCAGGCAGAGAACCAAGCCTTGATCGGAAAACTCGATTGGTCGAAACAGGTACAGAAAATTGGGTTGCCGATGGCGACTAAACCGGAAACGGGGGCGATCGAGCTACAGCAGGTGCTTCAACGTGATGCCTTTACTTTTCTTAAGGAATGGGTTTTAGCACCTGGCCAACATGTGATCGCACTTGATGACGTGAGAAATTCGACCAAGCTGCGGCAAGCTCTAGCCGGGATCGACGGCGTTCGGTTTCTTGATGCAGCTGGCGACTTCAGCGAAAGATTGGCGACTTACCGATATCGAGCCATATGGCTGATCGGTCTATCTGCATTGTTGATGGTGGCGCCGCTGGCCTGGCGTTACGGGCTCAAGGGCGGGTTGACGGTGCTCATGCCATCCGTCACGGCGCTGTTCATGACGCCGGCCCTGATCGCCTTTTGCGGCGAACCGATCAGTTTCTTTCATATTATGGGATTGATTTTGGTTCTTGCTATAGGCGTCGACTATGCCACGTTTTGTGCCGAAACGGATCACGCACATCGTCCCGCGACGATGCTCGCAGTATTGCTGGATATGTCGACAACGTTGCTTTCTTTCGGTGTCCTCGCGTTCAGTAGCGTTTTTGCAGTGCATGCCTTCGGCCTAACGATGCTTTTTGGTATCCTTATTGCGTTCTTGCTGGCGCCGCTCGCGGGCGCGGTTAATCCATTGCGCCCGAGGCACGCATGAAAGGCTGGATACTGATAAGTCTTCTTGTGATTACGGCCTGTTCAGGATCACCGACGCTCAGTACTGACAATCAACCGTTCTTTGCACCAGGCCGTGTTCTTGACTTGCCAGCACCGGGCGATCTTGGGCGAAATGTGGAATGGTTACAGCAAATTACAGTGCATCACGGCGATGATACTTTCGCGTTCGAAGGTCGCATCAGCGTGACACCTGAAAGGTTCCATCTGGTCGGCCTTGACGGCCTTGGTCGTCGCGCAATGGAAATAACTTGGGAAAGAAATGGTAAGGTAGTAGCCATGCGTGCTGATTGGCTACCGCCGCAGGTAAAGCCTGGGTCGATGTTGGCTGATATTGTGCTGCTCTATTGGCCGCGAGATATCCTGCGGCAAACGCTTAAGCCCTCTGGCGCCGCTCTGCAAGACATTGGCCAGACGCGGATCGTGAGTGTCGGCGTGGATGAGATCCTGCATATAGATAATCTTGGCGGCAGACGTGTGCGTTATCGTAACGAGGCATGGGGCTATACGATCGATATTCAAACTATCGAGGTGATGCCGTGAAGCTGGGAATTACGGCCATGGGGCTTGCAACGCCCATTGGGGTGGACAAGGCAGCCGTCGTTGATAGGCTCTTTGCCGGTACAAGAGATGGTTTGGCGCACAAAATCATGGTTTATCCCGATCGCTACGTTCATGTCGGCAAAGTTGCTGCAGATTTGGCTGCGACCGCTACCCGAAATGAGGGGTTGATGCGCTTGGTGCTAGAGCAGATATCATTTGAAATTGAGAACGCCAAAAAGCGCTTCGGTGCTAACCGAATTGCCGTAGTTCTCGGTACCAGTACGTCGGGAATTGCTGAGGGAGAAGCTGCCTTCGCAACCAGCCTGTCAACGGGTACCTGGCCGGTCGGTTTTCACTATCGGCAACAAGAGGTAGGCAGTCTTGCCGAAGGAGTCGCCGAATATCTTGAGCTAACCGGGCCCAGCTACACCATCGCTACGGCTTGCTCCTCCAGTGCCAAGGTCTTTGCTAGCGCGCGACGCTTGATTGCCGCAGGTCTGTGTGATGCGGCGATCGTGGGTGGTGCTGATACATTGTGCGCTACAACAATGAATGGCTTCGCTTCTCTCGATGCCATGTCGCGGGGCCTGTGCCAGCCATTTAGCCGCAATCGCGATGGTGTCAATATTGGCGAAGGTGCGGCTGCTTTTTTAATGACACCCGATGCTGCCGAGGTCGCCCTGCTTGGTTTGGGGGAAAGTTCCGATGCCTATCATCTGAATGCACCGGATCCAAGCGGGGCAGGGGCTGCGGGTGCAATGAAGGCCGCACTTGAAGATGCCAAACTGACGGTCGACGACATTGCCTATATCAATCTGCACGGCACCGGTACCCAGCTCAATGATGCGATGGAAGCGGCCGCGGTTCACGAGGTCTTCGGCAGCGCTATATCATGCAGTTCGACCAAGGGGATGACCGGGCACATGTTGGGTGCGGCAGGCGCCTGCGAGGCAGCCTTCCTTTATCTGGCGCTTCATCCCGATTACGTACCCGGGCGATTACCACCGCATCTCTGGGATGGTGATCCCGATCCGGCTATTCCCTCTCTCAACCTTGTTCAGAAAGGCCATCATATCGACCCCAGCGGCCAGTCTATTATGCTCAGCAATTCATTTGCTTTCGGTGGGAGCAACATATCGC
>CAYOYT010000325.1:0-3653 GCA_964408245.1 uncultured Dongia sp.
TCCGAAGGCGCCGAAGCCGGCTATGGCCGTTCCGACATCGCCATTGCCACCACCAACGGTTTCCAGGGCGCTTATGCTAGCTCGCATTTCGCTCTTTCGGTTTCGGTGCTCGCCGGAACGGGCACCGGCATGGAGCGCGATCACGATTACAGCTCGACCGTCTATCTCGCCGATCTCGACGATCCGGTGAAGCTCGGCAAAGCGGCGGGCGAACGCGCCGTCAGGCGACTCAATCCAAAGAAGGCCAAGACGGCGGTGGTGCCGAACGAGCTTGATCCGCGCGTGAGCACATCCATCGGCGGTCATTTGGAGGGCGCCATTAACGGCGCCGGTGTCGCGCGCGGTACGTCCTTCATGAAGGACCAATTGAACCAAATCGTCTTCGCCCCCAGCATCGATATCGTCGACGAGCCGCATCGCCAACGGGGATTGCGTTCTCGTCCCTTCGACGGTGAAGGCCTGCCGACGACATCGGCAAAGCTCATCGATAACGGCCGACTTGCCATGTGGCTGCTCGATTGCCGTTCGGCGCGCCAATTAGGCCTTGTCTCTAACGGCCACGCCTCGCGCGGCACCTCGAGCCCACCTTCACCAGCACCCAGCAACGTCCACATGACTGCCGGCACGATCAGCCCTGCCCGCATGATTAAGGAGATTGACCAGGGTTTCTACGTGACCGACCTGATCGGCTCCGGTGTCAACGGCGTTACCGGCGATTACAGCCGCGGCGCCGCCGGTTTTTGGATCGAAAACGGCGAGCTTGCCTATCCGGTTTCCGAGGTGACGATCGCCGGCAATCTCAAGAACATGTTCAAAGCCGTGACACCAGCCGACGACCTCGTCTTCAAATACGGCACTAACGCGCCTACCTTGCGCATCGATGGTATGACGCTGGCAGGCGCCTGAGTTCTGCTATGATGTGCGCAGGGGAAGCGCGGATGTCTCAACGGCCTCATACGTCATGGGCAAACACTTAAGTGAGTACTAAATCTTCCGATCCATGCCTCACTGCCAGCGGCATCGCCTGCCGTCGCTCCGAGCGATTGCTTTTTCGGGAGCTGAATTTCACGCTCGCTCCCAGCCAGGCGCTGATTTTACGCGGGCCCAATGGCAGCGGCAAATCGAGCCTATTGCGGCTCCTTGCAGGCCTTCTCCCTGCCACTGAGGGTACGCTTTTATGGCGTGGTCGTGCGGTTAGTGCGGATCGCGCTGCCTATCACAGCGATCTTACCTATCTCGGCCATCTTGACGCCCTGAAACCGCAATTGCTGGTGCGCGAGAATCTGCAATTTTGGGCCGATCTCGTCACTGCCACGGTGTCAGTTGAGAGCATTTTGGCAAAGGTCGGCCTCGACATTTACGCCGATTTTCCAGCCCAGCATCTTTCAGCCGGGCAGCGGCGGCGCTTTGGTCTGGCGCGTCTGTTGCTGAAGCCGGCGCCGATCTGGCTGCTTGACGAACCGCTGACGGCACTGGACATGCACGGGCAGAAGCTCGCTCTTGACCTCATCGGCCAGCATCAGGCTACAGGCGGCATCGCCGTTATCGCCACGCACGATCAACTGTCGCTTGCGCAGATGACAACACTGACGCTTGGGACCCTGTCATGAGGCCTTTCGTCGCTCTCATGAAGCGCGATCTGCGCCTCGGTTTGCGCCAAGGAATCGATGCGCTGGTTATAGTATTCTTCTTCCTGGCCGCGGGCGCTTTGTTTCCCTTCGCCCTGGGGCCAGCGCCGGAGCTTCTCGGTCGGATTGCCGCTGGCATCGTCATGAGCATGGCGGCGCTCGCCTCACTTCTTTCTCTCGACCGACTTTTCACCGGCGATTATGAGGACGGTAGTCTTGACGGGCTCGCTTTGTCGCCCTTGTCCCTCGGGCTGGTCGGTCTCGCCAAGGTCGCTGTGCATTGGTTGATGACTGGGTTGCCGCTGCTGGCGGCGTCACCGATTCTCGCCATGCTCCTTAATCTCCCACCCGGACATTATGGCATCCTAATTCTGACCCTGATTCTCGTAACCCCGGCTTTATCCTTGCTGGGCGGACTCGGCGCCGCTCTTACTTTGGGCGCCCGGCGCGGTGGCCTGCTGCTTACTTTTTTGATTCTTCCATTATTTATTCCTATTCTCATTTTGGGAATGGGTGCGGTCGCGGCTATAGTGGAGAAGCAGTCATCGGTGGGCGCCCTGCAATTGTTGGCGGCACTTGATTTGGGTCTGCTGGTGCTCGTCCCTTGGGCGATGGCCACCGCATTGCAGCAAGTTCTGCGCTAGTATCGCCACTCCCACCGCTTTCCGATGAGCAGTAGCGCGATTTGGTAAGATTTAAAGCTTAGGACTTTGATCCCTTACGAGTCGGACGGCGACTGAAACGTCTCAATAATCCGACGACGGAGAGTATGTGGCATCAATGCAACAGGCTGCGAGCATTTTGACACAGGTCGCGCAATGACCCCGAATCAGCGTGGATTCTCTAAGTTGAATCGGCATATGTTTAGTCCATCCGGTATAAAAAGTGCCGGGCGGGCGCGATCCGCTTTTATCGCACCTCTTCACGTGAACGTCCCAGGGGGTTTCATACCATGAACCGTTACTTCAAATTCGCGTTGCTGGGTTCGGCCATGTTGGCCGTGACTGCTTGCGCCGCGCCGAATCGTGAGCCGGATCTTTCGAATATCCAGGCAAACGTAGACAAGACCTACGAAGGTGACTTTGGCGACTTGCTCTATAACCTCAACCAAGCTGGCGACAAAGCCCGTCAGGCTGAGGAAATTAAGGCGAGCATCGATGCCGATGCACCGTATCTCTACACCAACCTGCCGCTGCGCCAAGAAGGCGTGAAGCTCGCGGAAGAAGCCGCCGAGCATCGCGCTAAGGCCGAAGCCGCTCTGAATCGCTTCCTCGATCCAATCCGCGCGCGCCTCGCTTATCTCGAGTCGCTGCACGTCCCGCAGGATGTCGGCCCGCAGAAGAGCTCGATCTACTTCGACACCGGGAGCGCCCGTGTTCGCGACAGCGAGAAGGCCGCGTTGACCGATGCCGGCAATTTCCTGAGCCAGTATCCGATCGCTCACGTTCAGATCGATGCCTACACCGACACCGTCGGTTCGGCGAACACGAACACTGCTTTGGCTAAGCGTCGTGCAAAAGCTGTCATGGACGCTATGTCCAGTGCCGGCGTGCCGCTCGCGGCCGACGTCTCGGTTAAGGCCGTTGGCGAAGCGGATGGTCCGGATAACACCGACAGCCAGGAAAACCGTCGCGTCGACATCATCGTCCAACCGCACGGCACCTTTAACAAGGGCATGTAAAGTCTGGACGAAGATCCGACCGACCGATTTCCGGTAAGTAGGGTTAAAAGTTAAACCAAGGGCGTCGATCGCAAGATCGACGCCCTTAGCGCTTTTGAGCCTCAAAAAGCTCGTTTATTTGGGGGAGGAGGGGCAGCCAAGGACACCAAGATTGCCCTCTCTTCTCCTGCTTCACCGTGCCACTGGCACCTCTTCACTGTCCCACTGGCACCTTGGGAATTGGCCTTGTATAACGCAGCTTATGCATCGCTTCGCCAATCCCGGCCGTTTCCTGCGTTTAGCTAATAGCGTCCAGCCATGGCTTAAGGCCTTGACAGCACTAGGTTTTATATTTGGGCTTTATC
>CAYOYT010000326.1:0-3639 GCA_964408245.1 uncultured Dongia sp.
GCATCGGCATTGAACACGCGGGCCAGCTGGCCAGCGGGCGCCTGCTGGACGCCGGCGATCTTCGTCGCCGGGGCCTGGATCAGGCCGATGATCTTGCCGCGCAGTTGGTCAAGCGACGGCAGTTCCGCGAGTGCCTTGACGCCGTTGCGGCAGGCATCCTGGAAGGCAGGCTTGAGCACCAGATCTTCGGGGGGATAACCAGAAACGGCCAGTTCAGGTGTCAACACCAGGTCCGCACGCCCTGCCGCAGCCTCGGCACGCGCTTTCAAAATGCGTGTGACATTCCCAGTCACGTCGCCCAGCTTGGGATTGATCTGCGCTAAGGCGATTTTAATTTTTTCAGTCATAATAGGAAGTTATCCGGCCGCTGGAGTATGTCAATTGCGCTCCATACAAGGCCGGCATGCGTCCCGTTTTTTATGGTGGATTTTGGAGACAAGGACAGAAAGGATTGGGAAATGCGCAATCGAATAGTCACTTTTGCAGCTTTGTTCATGACCGGCGCTGCCCCTGTCCTTGCTCAGAACCTACCAGATGGGCTGACACCGACGCCCGTTATTGAGCCGGCCGGCAACCGATATATCCTGATGGTCCTCGATCAGCCACAGCGCGATCTCACCCATGGCAGCAGCAAGGTGAACATGCTGGTCGACACGCAAACAGGCAAGACCTGGATCTTGCAATTCGGCGTCAAACAGAACAGCAATGAGAATGGGTATGTGTGGTCCGAGGTGCCGTTCAACGTGGCACCGCAGTAATTATTTCCGGAACAGGAATTCGCGACCGACCTTCACGCGCTTGACACCGTTATATTGGATAATGTCGGCTGTGGCGTAAGTCTCAGTCCAGCGCTGCGGCAGGAACGAGCCGGTACCCACCACATCGATCGGCGCCAGAGCCTCCGCCATCACCTTGCATTTCGCCGGATCAAAACCAGAAGATGCCACGATTTTCACCTTGTGGAACCCTTCACGGTCGAGCGCGTCGCGCAAATGCCAGATTGCCGCCGCAGAAACGCCAGCACCTACCAGATGCCGAAGTTCACTTTCCGAACGATACCCGCGGATGACTTTCGGTACATGGCGATCCATCACCGCGTAGGACGCCGGCGGATCGAGCCCCTCAATGAAACGGCTGCCAGGCGTATCGATACGGACCGAAAGCTTGCCGTCCGAGGCCATACTTGGAAAACGGCGCGCGACGGTTAGGGCATCGGTGACTTCCCGGCCGAAGTAATCAACCAACACCGTCATTGGTTCATCGGGGAAGGTTTCATGGAACATTTCGGCTGCCCGCAAAGTCGAACCTGCATAGCCGATCAAGGCGTGCGGCATGGTGCCCAAGGCCTTGTCGCGGCCGAAATAATGAGCGGTCGCTTGGGTGGCATTGCCGATAAAACCGGTTGCCTTCACCTTGCGTGTGGCGCGCGCGGAACCAACTGAGGCGGCGTAGGCCATCATCTCCGCCATTTCAAGGCCAGCGCAGTGGCGCGCATCCATGGCAAGGAAAGCGACATTGGGCAGATCGGCGCACATCGTGAAAGCGTTGAAGGCGGCAACGCAGGCCGGTCCCAGCTTCATGAGCAGCAGCGTTTCTAGATCCGCGAGATGTACGAAGGAGCCGCTTATATACATGATCGGCTCACCGGCACCCACCCAGCGCCCCTCATCGTATTGGAGATCGATCTCGAACGTGGTGTCACGTTCGACCGCAATGCGACTGAGCCAATCCAGCGCCAAACGCGGCGCGCTGATGACTGGGCGTCGCATAAAGATCGCGTAAGTGACTTTGACATCGCCGAAATGGGCAACTGTCGCCTTGGTCTTCAGGAAATAATGATCAGACCAAAACGCAACCTGATCAGATGCTGGTCCCGATATGGTGCCGGTATCCCTCTGGCTATCGTTACGAGGCTTCGGCGATGCGTTGTCCACCGGCGCGCTCCGCTTTCAGTTGCTCAGCTATAAGAAAGGCAAGTTCCAGCGCCTGCGTGGCGTTGAGACGGGGGTCGCAATGTGTGTGATAATGGTCGGCAAGTGCTTCTTCAGTGACCGCCTTAGCGCCGCCAATGCATTCCGTGACGTCCTGGCCGGTCATCTCAAAATGCACACCACCGGCATGAGTTCCCTCAGCACGGTGCACGTTGAAGAACCCACGCACCTCGCCCAGGATTCGGTCAAACGGCCGCGTCTTGTAACCCGTCGAAGACTTGATCGTATTGCCATGCATTGGGTCGCAGGACCACACAACCTTGGCACCGGCGCGCTTAACAGCACGCACCAGCGGTGGCAGCTTCTGCTCGACTTTGTCATGCGCCATGCGAGCGATGAGAGTCAGGCGGCCTGGAATATTCTGCGGATTAAGTACGTCTATGAGGCGCAGCAAATCGTCCGGCTCCATGGTCGGACCGCATTTCAGACCGATCGGATTCTGGATGCCACGCATAAATTCGACATGGGCACCGTCCGGTTGGCGCGTACGATCGCCGATCCACAGCATATGCGCCGAGCAACCATACCATTTGCCAGTGAGGCTGTCGGTACGTGTAAGCGTCTGCTCGAAATTCAGCAGCAGCGCTTCATGGCTGGTGAAAAATTCGGTCTCTCGGATCTGCGGAACGTTTTCAGAGGTAAGGCCGCAGGCTGCCATGAATTCCAAGGTCTCGGAAAGCCGGTCGGCCAGCTCCTTGTAACGATGACCCAGTGGGCTATCAGCCACGAAATCGAGATTCCAGCGGTGGACCTTGTGAAGATCGGCAAAACCGCCTTGCGCAAAAGCACGCAACAGATTGAGGGTTGCCGCAGATTGATTGTAAGCCTGTACCAGGCGCTCGGGATCAGGGATGCGCGACGCCTCCGTGAACTCAATACCGTTCACATTGTCGCCGCGATAACTCGGCAGTTCGACGCCGTCGATAATTTCTGTGGGCGATGAACGCGGCTTGCCGAATTGGCCAGCCATACGGCCGATCTTCACCACAGGCATAGCTGCACCGAAGGTCAACACAACAGCCATTTGCAGTAAAACGCGGAAGGTGTCTCGAATATTGTTGGCCGAGAACTCGGCGAAGCTTTCCGCGCAATCGCCACCCTGCAACAAGAAGGCTTTGCCGTCGGCGACTTGGCCCAAAGTCTCGGTCAGGCGGCGGGCTTCGCCGGCAAAAACCAGCGGTGGAAAGGCCTGCAGGCGCTCCTCGACCGACGCCAGCCTGATGGCATTCGGATAGACAGGAACCTGGGAGATCGGTTTGTCGCGCCAACTCTCCGGCGACCATTTCGTGCTCATCTTCTGCCTCTGCGCAATGCGCTGGTAAATCGAACCAAGTCCGGTTAACAGAGCATTCTATATAAGATTTATGCCAACTTCACGCAAACAATGCTGAAACACGGCATAACCTATTAGCAGTAAATGATTTTATATCCTCATAAGGTAGTCGTTCAGGGCGCGATTTTCACGACCTCGCCCTTCAATGCGACCCCCGCCACGAAGGCGCCAGCATGACACTCGAACAAAGCCTCGTTCGAAAAAGCTCTCTTTTTGTAATAGCTCACGATACCCACGACCGCATTTCCACCTTCGGTCAAAGCGCGTTCGCCCAGTTCCTTCATTGCTGAAATCATCGCCCAGGCACAGGCTTCT
>CAYOYT010000327.1:0-3629 GCA_964408245.1 uncultured Dongia sp.
TCACAGTGTTCGGCATACAAGGCCATTCGGCCTATCCGCACCTTGCCGATAATCCAATCCATCGCTTAGCGCAGATGGTCACGGCACTCGTCGAACCTCTCGACAACGGTTCGACACATTTTCCGTCGACCAGCCTGCAATTCGTTATCGTTGATGTTGGCAACCCAGCCACCAACGTGATTCCGGCCGACGCCAAAGCCGTCTTCAATTCGCGCTTCAACGATCTCCACACCGCACAGAGCCTGGAGGCGGAGATCCGCCGCCGCCTCGACAGCGTTGGCGGTCGTTACGAGCTCGCCTGCGAATGTTCGGGCGAATCTTTTCTCACCCCGCCAGGCGATCTCTCGCGCTTACTGGTCGCGGCAGTTGAAGCCGAAACCGGTCTTACACCGGAATTGTCGACGACCGGCGGCACCTCCGATGCGCGCTTCATCAAGAATTATTGCCCGGTGATCGAGTTCGGCCTTGCGGGCGCCACCATGCACAAGGTCGATGAGCATGTGCCGGTCGCCGATATCGAGGCGTTGAGCCGCATCTATGAGCGCGTCCTCGAAGCCTATCTAGATGCTTAACGGCGTCGAAATCCGCGCCGCCATGACCGGCCTTATGTTGCTGCTGCGCTTTGACGCGCGCTTCGTCGATTGGTTCGACCGCACTCCCACCGGCGCCAGGCGTTCGTTCCGCCTGATGCTGCCGCTGCTGCCGTTGACACTCACTCGCCTTTTCATGGCGGTCGAAGCGGCTCCCAATGTCAGCCCCGTCATCGTCGCCACCAGCGTCGCTACTTACTATGTGCTGGGCTGGGTGGTCTTTCCATTGCTGCTCATCATGATCGGTTGGGCGATCAATAAGGAAAGCCAGAGCAAGGGTGCGCTCAGCGCCTATAACTGGTTTGGGTTTAGTCTGTCGGTGGTGGCCTTCGGCATTGCCCTGCTGGGGCTCAACGAACCCATGCGCGATATCTCGGATTTCCTGCTGAGCGTACTGGTCCTCGCATCCCTGATCTACGAGGCTTATCTGCTCAAGACGCTGACCGGCATCGGCTATCTCGGCGCCGCCCTGCTCTCGGTCACAGATTACATGCTCGCCAACGGCCTGCTTTTCCTACTGCTGATCGACCCGCAGATCGTCATCCCCGTCGCTTGAATGCCGTCAGCAATCTTGCGGCAGAGTCAGCACCTGTTTCTTCATGTCGATGCCAAAGCTGCATTCAAACGGTTGATCCGATGTCGAGCCATCGCCTTTGGCGCCGTAACAAACGATGCCGTTGCCGTATTTCGAGAGGCGGCCGACACATTCATCCTTGACCGGCTCCATGGGGAAGGCATCCCACATCTTTTGTGCGGCAAGGCCGGTAACATAAAAATAGGCGATGTCCTTGGACGCTTCTGCCGGTGTGTCGAGCGGCGCCAGCATGTCAAACTCGCCTTCAAGCGGGATCGAGCTCTGCTCTTGGGCGATCGCCGGCACCTGATCGAGTGGCCCGAAGAAGGCAACGCCCGCAGCGAGTGCCGCGACGACGCCGAGATAGACAGCACATTGCTTGCCGACGTTCATCACCGGCTCCATACGGTTCGCGATCGGGTTCTGGTCATCCCCGATTTTTTGATCGCGGCTGCTCGACATCAATTGCCCTGCTTATTCTGTTTCTGGATCTTGCGCCATTTGGCGACATTCTTGACGTGACCATCGATGGTCTCGGCAAAGGCGTGACCGCCGCTCCCATCGGCCACAAAATAAAGTTCTTTGGTCTTCTTCGGATGTAGCACAGCGGTCAAAGCCGCGATGCCGGGATTTGCGATCGGCGTTGGCGGCAATCCGGTCACGACATAGGTGTTATAAGGGCTGTCGATTTTGAGATCGGCATAGGTGAGATCGCGACCCAGCGACGCCTTCCCCAGCGTCACCGCATAGATCACGGTGGGATCCGATTGCAGCGACATCCCTTGCTTCAGACGGTTGTAGAAGACGGCGGCAACGCGCGCGCGCTCGTCCTTCAAACCGGTTTCCTTTTCCACAATCGAGGCCAGCACCACGGCGTCCTCCGGCGACTCCACCGATGATTCTGCATCGCGCTTGGCCCAAAGGCTCGCCAGAGTCTCGCTCATATTCGTTTTCATGCGCTCAACGATGGCAGCCCGGCTATCACCGCGCAGGAAAAAGTAAGTCTCCGGTAGCAGCGTGCCTTCAGCCGGTGGCGGCGGTAAGGGCCCCTCAAGCAATGACGATGCGGCGAGCTCGTTGAAAATCTCCGTCACCGTCCAACCTTCGGCAATGGTGATGCGATGCAGGACCGACTTGCCGTCAATCAGCACCTGCATGACACCGCGCGGGGATGCCGCCGAGGGGAAGCGGAATTCGCCGGCATGGAGCGGTTGATTGTCGGACAAAAGCTGCACGCCGATCTTGAAGACCAGCGGATGCGCAATAACACCCTCACGCGCGAGCTGTTCCGCGATGGCGTTGACGCCGCTTCCCTTGGGAATTACCAGCACGGCCTCATCGCGCAAGGGCCCATTGCTGTTGAAGTCGTTCCAGAACCAGATTGCGGCACCACCGCTCATCAGTAGGCTGACGACCAACAGGCCGGCGAAGATCTTCGCCAGCATCTTGACGCGCAATTTCACGACAGCACCGATAGCAGCATCATCAGGGCGATGGCGAGCGCTAGCATCGGCAGATGAGTCAACATCGCACTCGATTTACCGGTTCTGCTCAGGTCACAACCTGTCAATTCACACGCGTGAAGATCACGCTGGCATTGGTACCACCGAAGCCAAACGAGTTCGACAACGCGTTCCGAATTTTGCGCGACTTGGCCTGCTTGGGTGCCAGGTCAAGATCGCAGCCGTCGGAGGGATTGTTGAGGTTGAGAGTCGGCGGCGCCACCTGGTCGCGCAAGGCGAGGATCGAGAAGATCCCCTCGACAGCGCCAGCAGCACCAAGCAAATGACCGGTCGCCGATTTCGTCGATGACATGGTGAGCTTGTAGGCGGCATCACCGAAAACACGCTTCACCGCGTTAAGCTCGATCTCGTCCCCAAGCGGCGTCGAGGTACCGTGGGCGTTGATGTAATCGATGTCGTCAGGATTCATCTTGGCCCGCTTCAACGCGGCTTGCATCGCCCGGAAGCCGCCATTGCCGTCTTCCGACGGCGCCGTGATGTGATAGGCATCGCCTGAGAGGCCGTAGCCGACGACCTCGGCGTAAATCTTAGCGCCGCGCTTCTTGGCGTGCTCGTATTCCTCAAGCACCAGCATGCCGGCACCCTCACCCATAACGAAGCCGTCGCGATCCTTATCCCACGGGCGCGAGGCCGCGGTTGGATCGTCATTGAACGCGGTCGACATGGCGCGCGCGGCACAGAAACCGGCATAGCCGATGCGGCCGATCGTGGCTTCGGCACCACCCGCAACAATCACGTCTGCATCGTCGAGGGCGATCATGCGCGCAGCGTCGCCAATGGCATGGGTGCCGGTGGCACAAGCGGTGACGACCGAATGATTGGGACCGCGGAAGCCGTATTTGATCGAGACGTGGCCGGAAACCAGATTGATCAAGCAAGACGGTACAAAGAAGGGCGAGACGCGGCGCGGGCCCTTTTCTTTCAGGATCAGCGAGGTGTCGT
>CAYOYT010000328.1:0-3617 GCA_964408245.1 uncultured Dongia sp.
GTGTTGCGTACAACGATTGTCCCACAGCACGGCAGTATTCTGCTCCCACCGAACGCGACAGCTGAGCGTATGTTCCTTGTCTACCAACCCAAACAACATATCCAGAACCGCCCGACTTTCAAAATCGGTCAGTTGCGGGATATGGGTGGTAAAGCCCGGATTTACAAAAAGCATTTTCTTCCCGGTTTCTGGGTGATGAGCCACCACTGGATGTTCGGATTCTGGCAGATTTGGGGGGGCCTCATAACCCGCCCAAGGCACAGCTCCGTTATGAATTGCGGTCATTCCGTCAAGCATCTTTTTCATGCCCGGTGACAGCATTTCATAGGCCAGATGCATATTGGCAAACATCGTATCGCCGCCACAGCCACTTTCAGGCATCTTTGTCAAATACAGCATTTGCGCAAAGGCTGGCTCTTTCGTGGCAGTGCCATCCGTGTGCCAACTTTCTCCTGCGACAAAAGATGACTCCTGCGATGCCCGGATCAAGACGATTTCGGGATCATCGCCGTCAATGTCCTCAAGCGGCAATGCCCGAAGGGTTCCGTACATCCGGCCAAAAGCTTTCTGCTGCTCACGGGTCATGATCTGATCGCGGAATACCAGAACATGGTATTCCAGAAGGGCCTGATAGATCTCGCTACGTTGAAGGTCGCTCAGCTGTGAAGATATATCCACGCCAGAAATCTCGGCACCAATCACGGGTGTCAGTTGTCGCACTGTGATGGACTTGAATTCGGGTCGCGGTTTGGTAACGATGGCTCGAATAGCCTCCATGCCTGTTCTATCCATTCAAGTGACCTTTCCAATTGATACGGGTGTCAAAGTAGAACCGGCACCGCGGTCAGCCAAATTGGCAAGATCGGCACCAAGCGTCTTTGCAATGCTGTCCAGTTCCGGCGCAAACGGCGTCAGTTTCTGGGCAATCTCGACCACAGCGCGCAGGCGGATATGCGGCCAACTTTCGGCAAAAAGTGTGGCACTTCCGGCAGCCAATGCTTTGGCGGCCAAGTCGGCATGCACATGCGCCTGGGCCAGTGCGGCGAAATCCTGGCTGCGTCCGGTATTCAGTTCGGCATAATATTGCGCGTAGTTTTCGCTCGAACCAAAGGCGTCGTCGATCATCTCCCGGTTTTCCACTGCAAAGGCAATCGCCGATTCATAAGCAATTCCGAAAGCATAGTCATAGGGGTAGGATAGACGGAAAAGCTGCAAAAAGGCCGGCTCAAGAATTGCGTGCCAGTCTGCTTGTGACATCATATGGCCATTCGCCGCGTCTTGATGGGCTTTGGCCAATGCAAACTGCGCATTGTCTTCTTCGCCAACCGCTCTGACCAAACTGGCTATGCAAGGCTGGACGGTCTCAGCGAACCAGCGGTTCACCCAAATGATACCGCTGTTCAGAAAGGGCGTGGGATCGTTCAGGTGGGTTGGTATACGGTGCAGAACATCCATAATCCAAGTCGCCTCGGTCTTTGTCGAGTGGGTGACCTGTTTCAATCCCATGGCTGCGCCTTTCCTATATAAGCGGTGTTCCGCGGCCGTTTAGGTGCTTGTGTAGTTCCAGAGCAGTAGCTCGTCGAGCCGATTAACGGGATGGCCCAGTGCTCGCCACCGCCATCTGATCCGGAGAACAGAGCATTCTTGCGATTGAGCGTTATCGGCCGGATGGCGCGCTCGACGGTATTGGAATCGATCTCGACCCGGCCGTCATCAATGAACAGGGTAAAACCCTGCCAGCGGCTAAGGCCGTAGCGGATGGCCTTGGCGAGCGTGCCCTTCTGCGAGATGACGGCCAACTTCGTCTCCAGCCACGCCTTCAGGTCATCCGTGAGCGGCTTGATGCGCGCCTGGCGTGCGGCATGACGCTGATCGACACTGTGCCCGCGGATTTCAGCTTCGATGACATAGATCGAAGCGATGCGCGCCAGCGCCTCTCTGGCGATGGGAGCATTGCCCGGATTGGCAATCTCATAGAACTGGCGGCGCCAATGCTCCCAGCAATAGGCCAGTGCGACATGAACCGTTTCTGCCATGACACGATAACCCGCATAGCCATCGACCTGAAGGATGCCACGGAACCCCTTGAGATGCTGAACCGGACGTTCCGCCTTGCGGTCCGGGGCATAGATATAGGCCACGGCGGGCGGGGCGCCACCGCTCCATGGCCGATCGTCCCTCGCATAGGCCCAGAGCTGGCCTGTCTTGGTTTTGCCTCGTCCGGGATCGAGCACCGGCGCTGTCGTCTCGTCGGCGAAGAGCGTCAGTGATGCGCGCAGATGGTCGAGCAGCCGCTCGTGCAGCGGCCGCAGGAACCAAGCCGCCCGCTCAACCCAATCGGCCAGGGTGGAACGGTCAAGCTCGATCCCCTGGCGGGCGTAGATATGCGCTTGACGATAGAGCGGCAGGTGATCGGCATATTCCCCGACGATGACATGGGCGATGAGTCCTTCGGTCGGCAAGCCACCCTCGATCAGCCGATGTGGCGCCGGAGCTTGCAGAACAGTGCCGAGGCAGGCCCGGCAAGCGTATTTGGGGCGGCGGACGACGAGGACGCGGAACTGCGCCGGGATCACGTCCAGACGCTCAGCCACGTCCTCGCCGATGCGGTGCAACTCGCCCGCGCAGCAGGGACAAGCCTTGTGCTCGATATCGATGAGGGTTTCGACCCTGGGCAGATGGGCTGGCAGGGCGCCCCGGTCGACGCGCCGACGGGATGTTCTTGCGGGAGAGGCTTTCTGGTTCTCTTCCTTGGCATCGGCCGCGGCCAGGGCTTGCTCCGTGTCTTCCAGGCCGAGCCCCAGCTGATCGGCATTGAGCTGTTCGGAGCGGCGGCCGAAGCGATGCCGCTGCATAGCCTCGATGATCGCCCGCAGGCGGCCACTTTCGCTCAAGGCCGCATCGCGTTCATCCACGATCTGCTCCAGGAGTTCGGCATGGCGCGCGCGTTCGCCCAGCAACAAAGGCCGCAGTATTTCTGGATCGGAAGGGAGGCTTTCTATCTCGATGCTCACGGCCCAGATTCTACACGATCCAGGCCATGTCATCAAATCCAATGACCTGAGTAATTGGCCGTTAATAAGGATAATGTAGATTATTGCGTGGCTGTCAATCGGTTGGTTTAGACCTCGCGCACGCGCATCCAATCCAACCCTTCGATCAGCGCCGAGAGCTGGGATGGTGTCAGGCGCATGATGCCGTTCTCGATCTTCGGCCAGCAGAACGTGCCTTGCTCCAGGCGCTTGGCGAACAGGCACAGGCCCGTGCCATCCCACGCGATCAGCTTGATCCGGTCCGCGCGCTTGGAGCGAAACACGAAGACCGCGCCCAGCACTCTGGGTTCGCTGTTTTGATCCATGGGCGACAGATTTGGCCGGAACCTGCGCTGCTGGCGCCATCGTCGTTTCCGACGGCATAGGCGCCGTCAGGAACACCGCAACGAACCCGGGCTCCGGCGTGCCAAACGCCTGGAGCCTCAACACCAAGCTCTCGCACCAGATGCTGCCCAGCGAGCACAGCCTGGTCGGCGGCCTCGAAGCCGAGGGCCAGAAGCAGAGTTCGACCCGCATCTGCCAGGAAAACGGCCTGGCCTGCCGAGGCGTGCTGGAGTTCGGCGA
>CAYOYT010000329.1:0-3617 GCA_964408245.1 uncultured Dongia sp.
CCTCAAGGCTAATATGATGATTTGTCACAGATCGTCCAGCCCGCCGTGCGAAAATGCAACGCTCAACTCAGACATTTCCCCGAATGCATGCCAGCTTTTACAGATCGTTAAGTGGAAGCACATAGCATCAGCGGCAACCCAATGAGGGATTCGCCAGAGTGAGCGCTTCAACCCTGCCAATACTGACAAATAGTGCGTTACCGCCCGATGTAAGTCACATGTACATCGACAGTGACGGCGCGGTCCGGCTTGGCCGCGGCGGCGAACTCATTGAGTTCCGCTTCAGCTTTATGGACGTGCCTTTTTCGGCAACAACACGACAGGTGCAGTCAGGGCCAATTGTCCAAATGTCTGGCGAAATCGCGCCCTTGCCCTATTCGGCTGAAGGTTTGGTGGTGCGCCGGTCGGTGATGACGATCATCGATGCAAGTCAGGAATTGAGCTATTCGCGCCTCGCCATCAGCAAGTACAAGACCATCTTATGCGTTGGCAAGGCGCCGTTCACGAGACCCGCAACGCCGGCTGAACTCATTACTGCGGCGGCCAGCGTATTGCTTGAGGTAAAGCCGTTCCTTCAGCTTCTGGCTGAAATCCTGCCAATTTGGCCTAAGGCACCGGCCGCTATCTGACTTTCCGCGGCTATTTCGGCAGGCTCAGCACCTGACCAGGAAAGATAAGATTCGGATCGCGCACGCGTTCTTTATTCGCTTCGTAGATCACTGAAAATCTCAAACCATCACCATAGGTTTGGCGCGCAAGGCGCCACAGCGAATTGCCAGGCTGCACAACGATGAGCTTATCACCCGGCGTGAGTGTCGTGAAATCCGGCTGCTCGATCGGCTGCACGATACGAGCCGTTACCTTGTTATCGGCATCGACCTGATCAACCCGCAATTCGTGGCGGCCAATACTGAGTTTCTCCTGCGGCACGATAGCCCAGCGCCCTTTCGGGTCGACATCCATGGAACCGATCAGCTTATCGTCGAGATAGAGCGCTATTTTGCTGTCCGCCATAGCGCGACCGGCCAGGGCCGTAAGGCCCTGTTTGTCGTAATCAACGACATCGAGCGTAGGCTCGCGCACTGGTCCCGTTGGCGCGTCGGCCGAATTGGCGCTGCTCGGCATGTTGAGAATCTCGCTGGGACCGAAACCGTTTTGCGGCACCGAGATAGCGAGTGCCCCTGCCGGTGAAGCGACAGCACTCCCCGCAATATCTTTGGCCGGCGCCGGTACCACGACGATAACCATGCGCTCGGAGGGCTTAGTGACTGTGGAGCCATCGTCCTGTGCCAACAGAGTGAACTTGTGCACGCCTGGTGCGATGGAACTGTTGGGCAGCAATACCCAGTCGCCGCGATCGTCCGCTTTAGTGCTGCCGATAGCCTTGCCATCATCCAGCAAAGTCACCTCGGCCTTGGGCTTGGCCCGGCCGGCGATCACTGCATCGCCATTGGGATTGACGCGAACGATATCGAAGCTCGGCGCTTCAGGCGATGCCGCAGCACCTTGTGCTGCATCATTGGGAACGACCGCTGTGCCGTTTGAGGACGCAGATGATGCCGCACTCGCCGTTTCTGTCGCGTTGCCAGCGCTGGTCGCAGCATCCGATACCGCGTTAGACGTGCCGCTCTGCGTCGGGGTAGTTCCCTCTTCGGTGGCGCCAGGAGATGTGGTGTTATCGCTAGGATCGTCATCTTCCTGCTGGGCGATCGAATAGATCAATCCGGCAGCGACCACAACCACTGCAGCGCCTGTGACGCTGATCAAAGCCAATCTCGACATTAACTTTCCCCATCATAGGTTTACCGCCCGACCCCAATCAGCGTAACTCTTCATCTTACGTATAATTGTCAAGCTAACCGCATATCCAGCCGGCCGCAATCGCCATGCCTTTCCAGTTTACCGCTTATGCTTATTGAACTGTCCAAGAAGCCGGTTCATATTGGTGCTTAATGAACAAGCAAATCTCCGCCCTCGGCTTGGGCGACCGGGCTCGAGCCAGCTATTTCCCCGACATCACCGCGACTGGACGCGGATTGTCCCAAACCCATAGGAGCGATTTATCGGCATGAGTCCGATCACATCCCTTTGCGTCTATTGCGGCTCGTCCCGCGGCGTTAACCCAGCTTTTGTCCCACTTGCTCGCGAACTCGGCAAGCAAATGGCCGAACGCAGGATTCGCTTGGTCTATGGCGGCGGCCGTGTCGGCCTGATGGGCGCCTGCGCCGATGGCGTGATGGCCCATGGCGGCGAAGTTATCGGTATAATTCCACAACATCTGCAGGATCGGGAGATCGGCCATGCCGGTCTTACCGAGCTCAAAGTGGTCGACAATATGCATACGCGCAAGCGGATGATGTTCGACCGTTCCGACGCTTTCATCGTCTTGCCCGGCGGCCTCGGCACTCTTGAGGAATTTTTCGAGGTCGTGACCTGGCGCCAACTGGGCATGCATGACAAGCCGATCATCGTTCTTAATGCTGACGGCTATTGGGACAATCTTGTCGGTATGATCGACCGTATCATCGATGACGGTTTCGCCCAGACGGCGGCGCGGCAATATTTCTCGGTCGTGAAATCTGTCGGCCGCCTGTTCGATCTATTGGAGGCACCGGCGGAGACCCAGGAGCCAGACCATCCAGAACTCATCTGACAGCGGAACCGGATTTTCACACAGAATTCTGGGAATTTAGCGCCGCTATATCAGCCGGGCCTTCAAATCGCCCTACCCATTAACTAAACTGCGCGCAATTTCGCGCCCTCATGCGCCTTCCGGGGCGCCTGTTCTGAAGAAGGATTAAGCCGTCATGGCAAAAATTAAGGTCCAGACCCCGGTCGTCGAACTCGATGGCGATGAGATGACTCGCATCATCTGGGCGTTCATCAAGAATAAGCTGATCCTGCCCTATCTCGATATTGACCTTAAGTATTACGATTTGGGCGTCGAGCACCGCGACAAGACCGAGGACAAAGTCACGGTCGAGGCAGCGAACGCGATCAAGCAATACGGCGTCGGCGTGAAATGCGCGACCATCACGCCGGACGAAGCACGCGTCAAAGAATTCAACCTCAAGCAGATGTGGAAGTCGCCCAACGGCACGATCCGCAATATCTTGGACGGCACCGTCTTTCGTCAGCCGATCATTTGTAAAAACGTCCCACGCCTGGTGCCTGGTTGGACCCAGCCGATTGTCGTGGGGCGTCATGCCTTCGGTGACCAATACCGCGCGACTGATTTCCTGGTGCCGGGCAAAGGCAAACTCACAATGACGTTCGAGCCGGCCGATGGAAGCGCTCCAATCGAGCGGGAAATATTTCAGTTCCCCGGCAGCGGTGTCGCCATGGGAATGTACAATCTGGACGATTCGATCCGTGGTTTCGCCCGCTCTTGCTTCAACTACGGCCTGACGCTCAAATGGCCGGTCTATCTGTCCACCAAGAACACGATCCTCAAAGCCTATGACGGCCGCTTCAAGGATATATTCCAGGAAGTCTTCGACGCCGAATTCAAGGATCAGTTCACGAAGGCTGGCATCACCTACGACCATCGCTTGATCGATGACATGGTCGCCTCAGCCCTTAAATGGTCGGGCGCCTTTGTTTGGGCATGCAAGAAT
>CAYOYT010000330.1:0-3611 GCA_964408245.1 uncultured Dongia sp.
TCATGCCCAATCCGCAATTCATTGCGGAGCGCGCGGCCGATCTGGTGGGCATCGTGCTCACGCATGCGCATGAAGATCATATTGGTGCTGTGCCGTATCTATGGCGTCGGTTCCGTTGCCCGCTTTACGCGACGCCGTTTACGGCCTCGGTCCTGCGCCGCAAACTTGCCGAGGCAGGCCTCGAGCAGGAAGCAAAGATTACTATCATTCCATTGTCTGGCAGCCGCACAATCGGCCCCTTCGTCGTGGAACTTATTACGCTGACGCATTCGATTCCGGAACCCAATGCTGTCGTCATCCGTACACCTCATGGCGCCGTGTTGCATACCGGCGACTGGAAGCTCGATCCTGAACCCCTGGTGGGCGAAACGACCGATCTTGCCGCCCTGCGTAAGCTCGGTGACAACGGCGTGTTGGCAATGGTCTGCGATTCGACTAATGTGTTCGTGGCAGGCACATCTGGCTCTGAAGCCGATGTCCGCGATTCACTGATGGAGATTGTTGGACGGCTGAAGAGTCGCGTCGCCATCGGCTGCTTCGCGAGCAACCTGGCGCGCGTTGAGACAATCGCTCGGGTCGCGCAGGCGCACGGTCGTCATTGCGCGCTCATCGGGCGTTCGCTGTGGCGCATGCTGGAATCGGCGCAGGAGAATGGCTATCTCACCGATCTTCCCGCGTTCATTACCGAAAACGACGTTGGCTATTTCCCGTGCGATAATGTTCTGATGATCTGCACGGGCAGCCAGGGTGAGCCACGCGCGGCGTTGGCACGCATTGCTCGCGGCGAACATCCGCATGTCTCACTCGAGGCCGGAGATGCCGCGATCTTCTCTTCCCGAGTCATTCCCGGGAACGAGATGTCGATTAATCGGCTCTTCAACGATCTCACCAAACGCGGCGTCGAGATCATTACCGATCGCGATGAGGATGTGCATGTATCAGGTCATCCGGCTCGTGATGAACTTGCCGAGATGTACCAGATGGTCCGTCCGCGTATTGCTTTGCCAGTGCATGGCGAGGCGCGTCATATCCAGGAACACGTTGTCTTCGCGCGTGCATGTCAGGTTCCACAGGCTCTGGCGCCGGAGAATGGGACGCTCATCCGCCTAGCGCCGGGCCCGGCCGAGATCATCGCCCGTGTGCCGGCCGGCCGCTTAGCACTCGATGGCAACGTTCTCATCTCGGTCGACAGCGATGCGATCCGCCATCGTCATCGCCTCGGCTTCAACGGCGTCATCATTGCCTCGGTTGTTGCCGACAAAAACGGAAAGTTGCTGGCAGCGCCGCAGGTTTCACTGGAGGGCCTGCTCGATGGCGAGGATGTAGCATTGGCTAGCACGGAGATCGGCGCTGCCATTGTCGCGGCGCTGGGAGAATTGCCCAAGGTCAAGCGCGTTGATGATGCGGAATTCTCTGAAGCGGCACGATTGGCCGCGCGTCGCTGGTACAACAAAACTTACGATAAGAAACCCGTAACCAAGATTCACGTCATCCGCGTGTAAAAAGACTTTTGCGGCCGAAGAGATACACGATCGGGCCGGATGGCAGCAGGGCCAGCATTTCGGCGAGAAGGAATGGCATGGCGAGCCAACCGGCGGCGGCGAGGAAGCGAAGCGCCGGTCCTTCGGTTAGACCCACCACCAGAATCAGAAGTTCAATCACCGCGACTGCCACAAGCAACGTGAGCATTGTATATTTGCGCACGTCTTGAGCGCCGCGTTGGAAACCAAGCGTTGTCAGCATCAGTGTGACGATGACGATGACATGGCTGCCGACCAGCGCGGCAATACGTCCTTCTTGCCACAAGGCTATCGCGAAAGGTCGCCCGAATGGCATCGCTCCGTCCAGCATCTGCCAATACCCGACCGCCGTCTCCGCACCCCCCCAGATGACGAGTGCAGCTACCGCCATGATTTGGAAGAAGCGCGCCTTCGCGCCATAATGACGATAGACCCAGGCGAGCAGGACGATCGTCCAGATGAGACCCATGGCGCCGTCGAGCGCCGAGAGGATCAACACCAGTATCAGCGCGAAACCCCAGATCGCTAATGCTGGTGCCGGTGGCTCGACATCGACTTCCGAGGCAAGCACGAAGAGTGGCGCGATGCCGAGCGACAGCACAGCGGCGGCTAACAGCAGTGTACCGTTGGTGAGTGTGCTGGGTCCCATACCGAGCGACGGCAGGCTGACAGCGAAGAATAAGGCGCCTAGTAGGGCAATGAGCGCGGTTGTGCTGTGTTCGCGCAGCGTCCCGCCCACCATAATGCCAGCGATGGCGAGTGAGGCCATGAGGAAAGGCAGCACTGTCACGAGTAAGATGGCGCGCGGGTCGCTTTCAAAACCGGGGCCACGCAGTGCGTTGACCCAAAGGCTGAAAGTATTATCCATTGCTGGCGGTGCAGTGAAGAGTGCGATGGCGACGCCGGACAGCCCGATCGTCGGCACCCATAACCACAGAAGGTCGATGCCGTATCGCTGGGTACAAGCGATGACATGATCGGCAAGTGCTGCCGTCGTGGCGACCATGATGATGCCGATCCCAACCCAACCCAGCTTGGCCAGCAGGGGAAAGGCGATCATGGCCAGGATCACCGCGGGTCCCACCAAAAGATCACGCCGTGCAATAGCTTTAAGTAGAGGTAGGCGGTCGATGATGCTGGTGGGCACCAGTAAAGGAAAGGCGAGAGCGAGCCAGGCAATGGCCACGGACCAAGGTTCTGCACCGAGTTCTGGGCGCAGCAAGGGAAGGCAATCAACGATCACAATGCCCAAGCCGGCCGTTGCCAGACTGATCTGGCGCAGCCGTGTCATTTTGTTCGCCGTTGGCTCCTCCGGAAAGGCTCCCGCCATCCAGCTTCCCCACTCCTAATTACCCGGCAGCACGCGATTTCCAGCGGCAGGGTCTCAATCCACGCTTCACCACAGCGTTATTCGCAGTCCGAGCAGAAGGCTGCTAGAATGCACTCATGCAACCGATCTCTCAGTGTCGGGCGGATCCTATCTCTACGATCGCCCTTTCTCGAATCGCGATGGTTAACGCGATATTGATCATTCTTATCTACTTCGCAGGTGCATTGCCAGCAAAGGCCGATATTGCCGTAACGCGGCGGGATTGTGACCGTCTCGTGAAGTACCAGCAGCCTCCCGGGGTCGAGTACCAGTCTGGAGTCAATGTTCATGGCCAGGCGGTGGCCCCGGCCGATCTCGGTGGCGGCTATAACATCAAGCTGCCAGAGACGATCGTCATTCCCATTGAGGTGCTGATCCAGGAACGCTTCAAGATTCCGACGGATTCCACCCTGTGGAACGCTAAGGCACAGGTCGGTACAGTCACGGTGAAGGGGGATCAGGTCTATTACGAAGGCCAGCTTCTGGGTGACCAGGAGACCGCCGCTCTTGAACAGCTCTGTCGCGAGCAGCTGCAGATTCAGTAGTCCGATTTCAGAAAAAAGATGCTCGACATGGCTATGCTGCCAAATGGCTGTGCCTGTGGACAGCCAAAGGGCCTTTGCCTAAAGTCCCCGGCCTATCAAACCCTTCCCAAGCCAAGGCCTTTTCCATGCGTTCCAGCCAGTTCTTCATGCCGACGCTCCGCGAGAATCCCTCGGAAG
>CAYOYT010000331.1:0-3591 GCA_964408245.1 uncultured Dongia sp.
GAACTGGGCGCGTACCGGTTCGTTATGGCCCATGACGTTCGGTCTTGCTTGCTGCGCCGTCGAGATGATGCACGCGTACATGGCGCGTTATGATCTCGACCGCTTCGGCGTTGTACCGCGTGGGAGCCCTCGCCAGTCCGACGTGATGATCGTTGCTGGCACCCTTACCAATAAGATGGCGCCTGCCTTGCGCAAGGTCTACGACCAGATGGCCGAACCACGCTGGGTCATCTCCATGGGCTCCTGCGCCAATGGTGGCGGCTACTATCACTATTCCTATGCCGTCGTTCGTGGCTGCGACCGCATCGTGCCGGTGGATGTCTACGTGCCGGGCTGCCCGCCAACGGCGGAAGCACTGGTTTATGGCATCCTGCAATTGCAGAAGAAGATCCGACGTACCTCGACGATCGCGCGCTGAGTGAGCGTGGGTCCAACAGCGTGCTAGGGAAGGTTAGGTAATACCATTATGACGGATGTCTATCGCGAGCTCGGTGACCACATCGCAGCTGCCCTCGGCGACGCGGTGCTGCGCACCGAAATCGCCCTCGGTGAGTTGATGATCTATGTGCCGGCAAACCGTATCGAGCGCGTGCTCGGCTTTCTGCGGGATGACAAAAGTTGCCAGTTCAAGATGCTGATTGATATCTGTGGCGTTGATTACCCAGAACGTGCCGAGCGTTTCGATGTTGTCTACAACCTACTCAGCATCAGTCTCAATCGTCGCTGCCGAATAAAAGTTGCGCTAGGCGAAGACGATTCCGTGCCGAGCGTGGTCGATATCCACCCGTCAGCAGCGTGGTTCGAGCGCGAAGCCTATGACCTCTACGGCATTTTCTTCGAGGGCAACCCGGACCTACGGCGCATTCTTACTGATTACGGTTTTGAAGGTCATCCGTTCCGTAAAGACTTCCCGCTGACCGGCTATGTTGAGGTTCGTTACGACGAAGCGCAGAAGCGCGTGGTTTATGAGCCAGTAAAGCTGACGCAGGAATTTCGCTCATTCGATTTTCTGTCGCCATGGGAGGGCATGCTGCAGCCTCGTCCCGTCTTGCCGGGTGACGAAAAGGCCGGGGAAGCCCCCGCTAGGAAGACAAACTGATGGCCGAAACCCATATCAAGCCGATGACCATGAACTTCGGGCCGCAGCATCCCGCGGCTCACGGTGTGTTGCGCATGGTCATGGAAATGGACGGCGAAATCGTGCGGCGTGTCGATCCTCACATCGGCCTCCTGCATCGTGGCACCGAGAAGCTGATCGAATACAAAACATACACCCAAGCCATTCCTTATTTCGACCGCCTCGATTACGTCAGTCCGATGTGCCAGGAGCACGCTTTCGTGCTCGCTGTCGAAAAGCTGCTTGGCCTCGAAGTGCCGATCCGTGGGCAATATATCCGAGTCATGTTTGATGAGGTGACGCGCATCCTCAATCACCTGCTGAACATCCCGGCCTACGCGATGGACGTCGGTGCGGTGACGCCGTTTCTCTGGGTGTTCGAACAACGCGAATTGTTGATGGAATTTTATGAGCGCGTCTCTGGTGCCAGGCTCCACGCTGCCTACTATCGTCCTGGCGGCGTACATCAAGATCTGCCGGCAGATCTCCTCGAAGACCTCTGGGCATGGAGCGAAAAGTTTCCAAAGGTCGTCGACGACATGGAAGGTCTGCTCACCAACAACCGGATTTTTAAGCAGCGCCTTGTCGATGTCTGTCCGGTCACGGCGGCAGATGCCATTGCCTGGGGCTTTACAGGACCAGTTCTGCGCGCCTCGGGTGTGCCGTGGGATCTTAGGAAATCGCAGCCCTATCTCGTCTACGATAAGATGGATTTCGATGTGCCGGTCGGAAAGCATGGCGATTGCTATGACCGCTATCTGGTGCGCGTCGCGGAAATGCGCGAAAGCCTCAAGATCGTGTGCCAATGCATCAAGGAAATGCCGGGTGGTCCCGCGACCTCGGTCGACCACAAAGTGACACCACCTAAGCGCGGCGAGATGAAGCATTCGATGGAAGCCTTGATCCATCACTTCAAGCTTTATACCGAGGGCTATCACGTGCCCGCCGGCGAAACCTATACTGCTGTCGAAGCGCCTAAGGGTGAGTTTGGCGTTTATCTGGTATCTGATGGCAGCAACAAGCCGTATCGCTGCAAAATCCGCGCGCCGGGCTTTCCACATCTCGCTGCCATGGACTTCCTCTGCAAAGGCTACATGCTGGCGGATTCAGTGGCGATCCTTGGCTCCCTCGACATTGTGTTCGGTGAGATCGATAGATGAGTGCACACGCAAACACTGACGTGGTTCAACCGGACAGCTTTGCTTTCACCGCCGAGAATCTGGAGAAAGCCAAGAAGGTCATCGCGCGTTATCCGGAAAACCGTCAGCCTTCGGCGGTCATGCCATTGCTCGATCTAGCGCAGCGTCAATACGGCTGGGTTCCGCGCGTGGCGATGGACGTCATCGCTGGCATGCTCGATATGGCGCCGATCCGCGTCTATGAGGTTGCGACTTTCTACACGATGTACAATCTGCAGCCAGTCGGTAAGCACCTCATCCAGATTTGCCGCACGACGCCGTGCTGGCTGCGCGGCTCGGATGGGCTGACCGAGTATCTCAAGAAGCGCCTCGGCGTCGGCATGAAGGAAGTGACTAGGGACGGTCTCTTCTCCATGATGGAAGTCGAATGCCTCGGCGCCTGCTGCAATGCGCCGATGGTGCAGATCAACGACGATTTCTACGAAGACCTGACGCCGGAAACGCTCGGCAAAGTGCTCGATGAATTGGCCGCTGGTCGCAAGCCGCAGATCGGTCCGCAGAACGGCCGCCGCGCCTCGATGGCCGAAGGTGGGCCGACGACGCTCAAAGAGATTGCGCTCTCCTACAACATGTCGGGCGATCTGGTGGGAGGTAAGTGATGCTCCAGGACAAGGATCGCATCTTCAAGAATGTGTACTGCCAGGACGATTGGCGTCTCGCCGGCGCGCGTCGGCGCGGTATCTGGGACAACACGAAGATCTTGCTCGAAATCGGCCCCGACAAAATCGTCGACGAGATTAAGGCGTCGGAACTGCGCGGCCGTGGCGGCGCTGGCTTTCCGACCGGCATGAAGTGGTCTTTCATGCCCAAACAATCGGACGGTCGTCCGTCTTATCTGGTCGTAAATGCGGACGAATCTGAACCTGGTACCTGCAAGGATCGCGAAATCTTACGCTTTGATCCGCACATACTGATCGAGGGCTGTCTCATCGCTGGTTTCGCGATGCGCTGCAAGGCTGCTTATATTTATATCCGTGGCGAGTTCTATCAGGAGGCGATGCACGTTCAGGCGGCAATCGACGAAGCCTATGACGCTGGCCTCATTGGCAAGAATGCGTCAGGTTCGGGCTACGATTTTGACGTTTATCTGCATCGTGGTGCTGGTGCCTATATCTGCGGCGAAGAATCGGCGCTGATCGAAAGCCTTGAAGGCAAGAAAGGTCAGCCGCGCCTCAAGCCACCGTTCCCAGCGGCTTGCGGTCTCTATGGCTGTCCGACCACGGTCAACAATGTCGAGACCATTGCTGTTACGCCAACCATCTTACGGCGTGGCGC
>CAYOYT010000332.1:0-3586 GCA_964408245.1 uncultured Dongia sp.
GCGTGAGGAGGTCATTCAATATATCTATAGGAAATATGGCCGCGACCGAGCCGGACTCGCCGCCACCATTATCTGCTATCGCTCCCGTGCCGCCTTGCGCGATGTAGGTCGTGCACTGGGACTCTCCGATGACATTATCAACCGCATGTCAAAGATTGTCTGGGGCTGGTCGGATAAAGCCTTGACCGAGGCACAGATCCGCCAGGCGGGTCTCGATCCCAGCGACCGGCGCCTGGCATTGACAGTCAGGCTTGCTGGCGAACTCATCGGCACCCCACGGCATCTCTCGCAACATGTCGGCGGCTTTGTCATTTCCAAAGGGCCGCTTTCGCAGCTCGTGCCAATCGAGAACGCAGCGATGGAGAATCGCACCGTCATCCAATGGGACAAAGATGACCTCGATGCTGTGGGCCTGCTCAAGGTCGATATCCTCGCCCTTGGCATGCTGAGCTGCATCCGACGTGCTTTCGATTTCATTCACCGAATCTATGGCAAGCGTTACAATCTTGCCACAGTCCCGCAGGACGACCCCATGACCTATGAAATGCTGTGCCGGGCGGATTCGATCGGTGTTTTCCAGGTCGAAAGCCGCGCACAGATGAGCATGCTGCCACGCCTGCGCCCTCGTACCTTCTACGACCTCGTCATCGAAGTTGCGATCGTGCGGCCAGGACCAATCCAGGGCGACATGGTGCATCCTTATCTCAAGCGGCGTAATGGGGAGGAACGCAGCATTCCGCCCTCACCCGCGCTCGCCGAAATCTTGAAACGCACCGAAGGCGTGCCCCTGTTTCAAGAGCAGGTCATGAAGATCGCGATGGTCGGCGCTGGCTTCACAGCAGATGAATCGGATGATCTGCGCCGCGCCATGGCGACGTTCAAGAAAGTCGGTACGATTCAGAATTACCGCGAGAAGTTCATCGCAGGCATGCTGAGAAATGGTTACAAGCTTGATTTCGCCGAAGGCTGTTTTAGGCAGATAGAGGGTTTCGCCAATTACGGTTTCCCCGAAAGCCATGCCGCAAGTTTCGCTCTTCTTGTCTATGTTTCCGCTTGGATCAAATGCCATTATCCAGCGGTTTTTGCGGCTGCCCTGCTCAACAGCCAGCCGATGGGTTTCTACGCACCCGCCCAGATCGTGCGCGACGCCCGCAAGCATGGCGTACGCGTGCGCAACGTGGATGTGAATCTGAGCGATTGGGATTGCAACCTTGAAGGCGGCGGCAGGCATGCCAGTTTCGCTGCTGATTTCACTGATAATCATCGCCGCGCAGCTAATGGGCCGATCCTCCGCTTGGGATTGCGACAGGCGGATGGGCTGAAGATTGACGAGATGACGCGCTTGGTCGCCTTGCGTGCAGGTTCTTATCAAACCGTCGACGATCTGTGGCGCCGCTCCGGTCTTAGCCCCAAGACACTTGCGCGGCTTGCCGAAGCGGATGCTTATCGCTCTCTGGGGCTTGATCGGCGCCAGGCGCTTTGGGCAGTGAAATCACTGGGCGAGGAACCACTGCCACTCTTTGCTCAAATCGAAGCACCAGAGACGACAAAGGCCAATCTACCCGACATGCCCTTCTCTCAGCATGTGGTTGAGGATTACCAAACCCTGCGGCTTTCGTTGAAATGCCATCCGTTAACCTTCCTGCGTGAGACGCTCAGCCGCCGGGGCATTATTCTCAATCACCAGCTGGGCGGCCTTAAAAACGGCGCGCGAGTCTTTGTTGGCGGCCTTGTTCTCGTGCGTCAGCGGCCGGGCACGGCAAGCGGTGTCATCTTCGTAACGTTAGAGGATGAGACCGGCATCGCCAATTTGGTGGTTTGGCCCAAGATATTCGCAACACATCGCGCCATTCTCATGGGAGCAAGACTCATGGCCTGTCAGGGCCGCGTCCAGATTGAGGGCAAGCCACCACATCAGGTGGTGCACGTGGTGACGGAAAAGCTGATGGATATGAGCGACCTTCTTATCCAGCTGCATGAGGATAAGAGCCGCTCGACTAATCCACCTGTGGCGCTCGCAGATGAAGCAGATAAAGTCGCGCATTCCGGCGACGATACCGATCCGCGACAACGCCGCCACCCCACTCTCCTTACCCGCAGCAGGGACTTTCATTAAAGCGTAATACTCTTGGTAGTCCGAGCGTAAAGCCCCATATAGAATGCACGCCATCAAACGGAGACCCCTCCATGTTTTCCTTTGCCCGCAAGCCTGCGGCACTTCCCAGTGCCGATACCGCTTTACCCGGCCGCGCCACAGCAACGGCTCTTAGCTCATTTCATGTCATCACTGGCAAGAAGCTGACTGGTCCATATGCCGAAGGTCTCTCGGTCGCCGATTTCGGCTTGGGTTGTTTCTGGGGTGCTGAGCGCAAATTCTGGCAGCTACCGGGCGTTTATGTAACCGCCGTCGGTTATCAGGGTGGCCTTACGCCCAACGCCACTTATGAAGAAATCTGTAGCGGCATGACCGGCCATACCGAAGCCGTGCGTGTCGTTTATGACCCGGAAAAGATCAGCTATGAGATGCTTTTGAAGACTTTCTGGGAAAGCCACGATCCCACACAGGGCATGCGACAGGGAAATGATGTCGGCACGCAATACCGGTCGACCATCTACACCCATTCAACCGCTCAGCAGGATTCGGCGATTATCAGCCGCAATGCTTATCAAGCTGTCTTAACCAAGGCTGGATGGCGCGATCAAATCACAACTGAAATCGCAGCTGCCCCGCCCTTCTATTTTGCCGAGGATTATCACCAGCAATATCTTGCCAAAAACCCTGGCGGTTATTGCGGCCTGGGTGGCACCGGGATCGCATGCCCCATCCGCACGGACATTAACGCCTAACATATACTGATGAAACCCCCGGTGGCACTTTCTGCTGATCGGGCCTTTGATCTTCAGGCCGCCAAAGCGGCGAGAAAATTGCGGCAATAGCTTTCCGCGGTGATGGTGAAGACTCGAGCCCGAAGGCGATCCATGCGGTCGCGACGTTCATCGAGTGGCATGGTCAATGCCTGGTTCATCGCATCCGTGATTTCGCTCGGGTCATAGGGGTTGACGATTAGCGCCTCGGTGAGATCCTCTGCCGCCCCAGCAAAACGCGAGAGGATGAGTACGCCAGGATTGTTCTGATCCTGCGCGGCGATGAATTCCTTGGCCACTAAATTCATGCCATCGCGCAAAGGCGTCACCAATGCCACTTTTGCCGCGCGATAAAAGCCTGCCAATGTCGCACGGCTCACCGGCCGGGTCATGTAGCGCAAGGGCACCCAGTCGAACTCGGCATAGCGGCCGTTAATATTGCCGGCCTTGCGGTCTAGCTCGCGCCGCAAGGTTTGGTATTCCGTGACATCTTCACGGCTTTTCGCCGCCACCTGCAGATAGCTAACCTTTTGGCGATGTTCCGGATGGTCTTGCAGCAGTTTGCCAAACGCCGTGAATCGGTTCGGCAGGCCCTTGGAATAATCGAGCCTATCGACGCCGATGACGAGATCGCGCCCGACCAAGCTGGAAAGCAGGCGTTGCGTCTCTGGCGAACGTTCCGCTTTCGCCGCCATAGCCGCGAAGCCGCGCGCATCGATGC
>CAYOYT010000333.1:0-3583 GCA_964408245.1 uncultured Dongia sp.
CCGAAAGCATCTAATTTTCCGCAGCCAAGCAAGGATGTTCGAGACATCGTACGACCAGTGACTTGCGTAATGATCGCCTTCCGCTCAATAGCAACAGCTTGACGCGGCAATTCACCCAAAACTTGTCTAGTGATTACAGAGTCTTCAGAAGCGTCCAGAATAAGGAAAGGGGCATTCGCAGGGGTAGTCATTTCTCGTTGGAAATAAACATAGACCCAGCTTTCTCCTTTAATCTCCGTCTTGATAACGCTGTTGGATTGATCTCGAGAAATATCGATCTCGCTGTTCAAAGCGCGTAAAAAGACTTGGAGCTTCCAAAGTTGGCTTGCGTGGTGTTGTTGCAGCCGCAGTTCGATCTCTGAAGCATTGAGGTCAGGGGTAATGCTCGCCGTGAGCTTATCCTCAAGTCTGCTTAGATAGTCTCGACCTTCCCTAATCATCGCACTGTTTACGCCAAGATTTCGCAGAGAACTAAGCAGCGGCTTGTCGCTTTTTAGTGCCGAGATAACTCGGCTGGAAAGCGCAGACCAATTTGTTGCATTCGTGATACCTGCCTTCTGCCAGCCGTGCGCTGCGTCAGAAATATCCTGAATTTTAAACCTAATCTCCCCAGCGAGCTGAGTGAAGTAGCTCTCGTCGATAACAACAGCACCGGGTGGCTTTAGGAATGGAACGTTGATCGTTAAATAGGCATGGGGAAGAATGACGATGCCGCTAGTTCTAGCGTTCAGCGCTTTGATTTGCTTTTGATATTCACAAGAAGAAAAGTATGGGCAGATCCTATCGGCGCTTTTGCATAAAGTCGCTTGAATGTCAGTTATACCGACAGCTTGGGCTTTCTCGACAAGCTGCCAGCGCTCGCACATACGGGTGGTTCTAGAGCCATTTTTAAGAGCCGTCCGACCGCGTACCGCTACTGCATCTAGCTCGAGCGCAACAGCCTTCTTCTCTACCTCGGATGCCATTTCCAGTGTGGGCTCATAAATGTGTACCAGGCTTCTATCGAGACCTGAAGATTTGATCGCCTCAAGAGTGGTGGTGGTTTTGCCGATTCCAGCAGGACTCGCGTCGATTAAACGTGGCGCGTCGGCGTATAGCAGCTCTTGACCGATTTCAGCCTTGAGCGCGCGGGTTGCTTGTCCCTTTAAGGCTATTTTTTGATCAGGTTTAACTCCGAAAGATAATTCAATCTCTTCATGAGACAGGCGTTGTCTGCGCAGAAAATCAGTTCTTGCTGTAGAGATAGGTGCGGTCTCTCTGGCCCAACGAAAAATGCCCTCTCGATGCTCAGCTATGGCTGCCTGCCTTTCAGGCTCGCTTTGCCGTTCAATCTGTCTAGGTTTTATAGGCGGAAATTGAATTGGAGCTTTATCTAAAGCAGCACGGACCTTCTCGAGGCCAAATGTTAGTAATGCATCGTTTAAATCACTCTTTGGATTTTCCGCTGTAGCTGGGGGAGTTGATATTCGGACTGTTCGCCCGCTGGCTTGGTAATGCGTTATAGTTTTCTGAAGAGACTTAGCCGCTTTGCTATCTGATGCGTCATTGTCTGAGAGGAGAACTAAGTCGCCTGTTCCAATCAGCGTTCCTTGCTTCGCCATATTGGCGATGCCAAAGGTCGCAATAACTCTCCACGTAGGCATAGCTAGTGCCGCCGTCAGAGCGTTCTCAGGACCCTCAGAGAGCAGTGTAGGCGCGCCTGGCTCTCCCTCTTGGACGATACAGCCGCCTTTGCCCGAAAGACCAAGGCTCGGCTTAGCAGTGTTTGTAGGAGCGGGGCCAACCGGCGCTTTCTTATGCGTTATTGGGTCGATAAGAATGAGCTGAACGCCAGAAACGCCCTTGAAAACCAAAGCGGGTACTTTGTCGGAGCTACCCTCCTAGGGTTCCCTGGCCCGGCCACGACGAACGAGGAAAAGCGCCTACTTTCGCAGCTCGCCGCCAGTGGCTTTGTTCACCGCGGCGATGACTTTTGCCGACAACGACTCAATCTCGGCATCGGTCAGCGTCTTGTCGCGCGGCTGCAGTGTTATTGAGAGAGCTAGCGACTTCTTGCTTTCAGGTAGATTTCCACCCTGGAAGATGTCGAATAGCTTCACCTCGGTGATAAGTGCCTTGTCGGCACTCTTGGCCGCTTTCACTAGTTTTTCCGCGGGTACATGCGCATCGACGATGAAAGCGAAATCACGTTCCAGGGGTTGCAGCGTCGACGCGTTGAGCATCGGTCGCGCCGTGCCCTTCGCGCGCGGACTGGGCAGGCGTTCCAAGAATACCTCGAAACCGACTGCAGCCCCTTTGACGCCAAGGGCTTGCGTCACCTTCGGGTGTATGGCGCCGAATTGACCGAGGATCGTGGGACCGAGACGCAGCACGGCCGATTGCCCCGGATGGTAATGCATCGGTGCCGCCGCTTCGAGCTGTAGGTTTTCGACTGGCACGCCGAAGGCGGAGAGGATCGCGAACGCATCGGCCTTGGCATCATAGGCATCGAGCGCACGGTTCTTCACCTGCCAATGGCGCGGCGTGTTGCCGACGCGTAGACCAGTTGCTGCTAGGATCTGATCTTTCGCGGTCTCGCCGAGATAGGTCGGGCCTACCTCAAACATGGCGACATCGCTGAACCCACGCGCCGCATTTCGCTCCGCCGCCATCAGCAGATTGCCGAGAATGGAGGGGCGCATCACGTCAAGATCGGTGCTGATCGGGTTGGCGAGTGGCACGAGCGCATTTGTGCTGGTGAACATCGACGCCACGCCGCTTGGCATGAAGCTGAATGTCACGGTCTCATTGAGGCCGCGGATTGCGAGCAGGCGCTTCGTTTGCTGAACGCGTTTCTGCGTCAGCGTCACCGCGACCGGCGGCATCGCGCTGGTGCGCGGCAGTGAGGTTGCTGGGATGTGGTCGAAGCCATGAACGCGCATGATCTCCTCGACCAGGTCGGCTTCGCCTTCGACATCGGCGCGGAAGCTGGGTGTGGTGACAGCCCAGTTTTCAGCACCCGTTTCTACAACCTTGAAACCGAGATCAATTAGAATCTGCTTTTGTTTTGCAGGCGTTACCTCGATGCCCCCCAGGGCTAAGACACGAGCTGGGTTGAAGGTCAGATCACGGGTTCCTGCTGGCAAGGCGCCGGCACTGGTGATCTCGGAGGGTTCGCCGCCGCAGATTTCCATGATGAGGTGCGTCGCCACATCCATACCCCAGATTTCCGATTGTGGATCGAGCCCGCGCTCATTGCGATAGCGTGCATCGGAAAGAATGCCAAGCTTGCGGCCGGTCTTAGCTGTCGCGGTGGTATCGAACAGGGCCGCTTCGACAAAGACATGCGTCGTCGCTTCCGAGCAGCCGGAACCTTCGCCACCCATGATGCCGCCGATCGCTTCCGGGCCGTTTTCATCCGCAATGACAACCATGCCTGGCTCGAGATGGTAGGTTTTGCCGTCGAGGGCCAGGATCGTTTCACCGATCTTAGCTGAACGCATGACGACGTCGCCTTTTACCTTGTCGGCGTCGAAGACGTGCAAGGGTCGGCAAAGATCGAAGGTCACGAAATTGGTGATGTCGACAAGGGCTGAGATCGGCC
>CAYOYT010000334.1:0-3583 GCA_964408245.1 uncultured Dongia sp.
AGTTCTTCTCCCGAATGCTCTCCGGCGTCTCGTCGAACATGAAGAATTCGAATTCAAGCGCGGAATAGACGTCGAAGCCCATTTTCGCGGCGCGGTTGAGCACGCGTCGCAGCGTACCGCGTGCGCAGATCTCTTCCGCCTTGTTGACGAATTCGCTGATGAAGAGCAGGCCGTTGTCTTCCATCGGCAGGTCGCGGCAGGTCTCAGGAACGATGCGCGCCCAAGCATCCGGATAGGCGGTGTGCCAGCCGGTATAGTTGAGGCCGTCGATCAGCTGATCCTGATTGTCCCAGCCCAGTACCACGTCGCAGAAGCCGAAGCCGCCATCGAGAGCGGAGAAGAACTTTGCTTTCGACATGTATTTGCCGCGCAAGATCGCATCGCCATCGAATACGCCGACCTTGATATGCGTGAGGCCACGTTCTTCGACGATCTTCTTGGCTTGAGCGATGGTTTTTACTTGTTCCGGTTTCAACGGCATTTTTAACCCCCTGTTCGAAAGAGATTTGGAATTTAAGCCGCGCGTCGATTGGCGGCAATCTGAAAAACGAAAAAGGGAGGCAGTCTGCACTGCCTCCCCAGGTCGTTTATTGAACTATTGTGGATATCAGCCAGCGCCACCGAGCGCTGCTTCTTCCTTGGCAATCTCTGCCTGACGTGCCTTCACATCGGCATCGGTCAGCGGTGGGCCGGGAAACCGGCTCTTCTCGAAGGTGAACCAGACGACGATCAGAACCCCGATCACACCGGCCAAAAAGTAGCCGACGAACTGATAGGGTGGTTGAAAGCCAACAAATGCCAACACCGCACCACCCAGCACCGCAAGGGCTGCAACCAGCTTCGACCAGACACCGAGATTGAAGGGGCCTTTCTTCGTCCAGCTCTTGCCTTCGGCGAGGATGCCCGCGCCGATCGGCATGATGTAGGAGACGTAGAGGAACACTGCGCAACCCGAGGCCAGGATTATATATGCGGTGGGGTCATTGCCACAGACCCAGCCGAGGATGAAGCACAACCCAGCGCCGACCCAGATCGCCGCACCTGGAGTGCGGTATTTTGGGCTGACCTGGCGCAGGAACTTCGACGCACCCGGGATACCGCCATCACGCGCAAACGCGTAGATCATACGCGAGAGCGAGGTCATGCCAGCAAGGGCGCAGAGGTAGTTAGCGACCACGATACCAATAGCCAGAACACTCTTCAGCCATTGTGGCATGCCACTAGCGTCGAGGACGTAATAGAACACCGACCAACCTTTAGCGGCGCCTTCGGTCATGTCCGGCATGGCCAGCAGAACCGACGCCACCAGCAACCAGCCGAAGACGGCCGACCAGAACACCGCCGTGATCATGCCGCGCGGCACAGCACGCTGTGCATCGCGGGTCTCTTCCGAGGTATGCGCGGAGGCGTCAAACCCGGTGATGGTGTAGCAGACATGTAGCAGCCCAAGGACGAAAGCAAACATCAAGCTGCTGGTTGCCGGCCATGTCTCAGCACCAGCCGGGCCAGTGTTGTTGGTGAAGGTCACCAAGCGCGAGAAATCAATCTCGACGGGCGAGCCAATCAGCAGGCCGGCGATGAGGACAAACGACACGGCCATGATCAGGTAGCCGGAGAAGTCAGTGAGGATCGTTGTGGCCTTGATGCCCATATAATTCAGGATAGCCTGCGTCAGCGTGATGACGGCGACAGCGATGGTAAGATGGGTGCCGGTGAAGATTGCCGGATCCATGCCGAAGACACCGACAAGAACGAGATCCTTCAGCAACAGATAAACACCGAAATTTACCGACGAGACGACGAAGAGCAGACCGATGAGGTTAATCCAGGCCGTTCCCCAACCCCAACCGCGGCCACCGAGGATCGATGCCCAGTGATAAAGACCGCCCGCCGTGGGATAAGCTGATGCGATCTGTGCCATCGCGAAGGCGACCAGCAATGTGAAGATCGAGCCAACGATCCAGCCGATGCCGATCGAGCCACCACCGCCGGCGCCGAACGCCACGGTGTAAGCGCCGATACCGCCAGCGAGGATGCAGATGATGGAGAATGAGATTGCGAAGTTCTGGAAACCGCCCATGCGGCGGGACAGCTCCTGGGAATAGCCCATGGAGTGGAGGACTTTTACGTCCTCGTCATGATGACTAGGCACAGACATTGATAACCCCCTCAGTTTGTAATCCGGCGCAGCGGCAATTCCCCGCCGTTGGCTCTGCTCGGACCTGACCCCTCCGGATGGATGGAGCTTGTTTTCGACTCAGGTGGTCGATTTCCCGCCAATCGGATGGCAAGGAGTATGCTCCGCATGAAGAAAATGTAAAGACAGCGTTAACTTTTGCCCGTGATTCAATGATATGGGATAGGAGTTTTGCACCTGCGAAATAGACCTCGTGTGCTAGGTACAGGGGTGATTCTTTGAATTGCTACTAAATACGGCGGTCCAGTCATGGCGTACGCACGGGCTTAAATGGGCAATTCGTCGTGCTGCGGTAGATCATCAGTAATGGTAAACCACGGCGCTTTCGAGCCGACGAATATAGGCTCGCTCGGGGCTAAGGCTCGGTGCATCCGTCAGCGTGCCGTAGGTCACATGAACATATGCGCCCGCGCGCACGATGGAATAGATGAGAGAGCCGCATGTGCTGCAATGGAGGTCGTAATCGGCGCCATCGCCATAACGTACGAGCTGATCGGCACCGGCGATAAGCTTGAACTTGGCAAGCTCAATACCGCCGAAAGGCTTGAAGGCAGCCCCCCGTCGCGCGCCGACATTGTGAGCAATGACAGTTCATGGCGTAGCGAAATGCGTCCGCCACCTGGTAGTGGATTGCGCCACAGAGGCAATGACCGCTAAGGGTATTGGTCGTTTTGTCGATCACGTTGCCCGATTTCACATCAAAGGGTAGAGTGCCGCCGATTATGGCTAACCGGCCCAGATTTGGCCATGGCATTGACTAATGACACCTTTCGACATTGTACCGTCGGCTTGTCCGCATGACTGTCCATCCACGTGCGCGTTGGAGGTCGAGCGACTCTCGTCGACTGAAATCGGCCGCATTCACGGCGCTAAAGCCAATTCCTATACAGCAGGCGTCATCTGCGCGAAGGTCGCGCGCTATGCCGAACGGCAGCATCATCCGGATCGTCTGACTCAGCCCTTGCGGCGCGTGGGGGCTAAGGGCATCGGCCGCTCTGCCTACCAGGCCATCAGCTGGAGCGAAGCACTCGACGAAATCGCAGCAAAGTTCCAAGAAGCCGAGCAGCGCTACGGTGCGGAAGCGGTCTTTCCTTACTATTATGCCGGGACGATGGGCTTGGTGCAGCGTGACGGCATCTTCCGCCTGACGCATGAAAAGAAATATTCGCGTCAGAAAAGCACAATCTGCGTCAGTTTGTCTGATGCCGGTTGGCAAGCGGGCGTCGGCGTCATGCGCGGTGTCGATAGCCGCGAGATGGCTGAGAGCGATCTCATCGTCGTCTGGGGTGGCAATCCGGTGGCGACCCAAGTCAACGTGATGACTCATGTCGCCCGCGCGCGCAAAGCGCGTGGCGCAAAGCTGGTTGTGGTTGATCCTTATCGCAC
>CAYOYT010000335.1:0-3544 GCA_964408245.1 uncultured Dongia sp.
GTGATTGAGGGCCAACCGCAACGTACAACGCCTCAACCATCTTCTTCTTCAGATTATAGCGGTCTGGTGATTGAGGGCCAACCGCAACTCAACACGCAGGCGGTCTGTTCGCGGGCAAATTATAGCGGTCTGGTGATTGAGGGCCAACCGCAACCGCACGGCGTTGCTCCTTCTTTATGACGCTATTATAGCGGTCTGGTGATTGAGGGCCAACCGCAACTAATGCTCCTGAATCTATCGTGCTAGAATAGCCGTTAGTCAGACCACTCTAGTCGGATGAGTTGAGTGATAAGCCCACGCCGCAACGACGCATGATCCCGCTTGGATATATGTACAAGATCATTGCTTCGCGGCCGAGCTGGCTCCGCTGCGAGAGTGTTGTCGATATTTTCTCGGTGAGCGATTGCATGTCGAAATCTTTTGCCGATTATATCCAGTTTTGGTAGCACAATGGATTTTGGCTGTTTGACTCGACCGGAAAAATGGAAGCTCTGGCGACACGAGAGAATATCGATCTCTCGACTGCATCGTTATTCTACTATGAGGCGCTGGATCACGCGTTTGATGAGATTACGGCAGCATGGGTATCCTTCGAGCCCGAGGCATCTGTCATGACCAATGTCCAGATCCCGAACGACAAACATTTATTGGGTTTTGATGTTGTCTCTTTTACGTTCGGCAACGGCCCTGAGTGTTCGCCGCTGTCATGCAATGGGCTGGCAGTGGAGTTAAAGACTAATCAGCATTGTTTATTTGACTCATGCGATGACGCGTTGCGTGCGCTGGAGCGTGTGAATTTTAAGAACACGGAGCCAGGTCCGTTCCGAGTGATCGCTGTCTACTCAGTTGGCTCACACAGTTTAGGTGCTTAAAAGCGCGGAAGCTTTAGACAGTGATATCGACCAAGCGATCGTTGCTGGCGCTGCTGACATCGCTGCGCTCGCCGCTCTCTTCCACCACCTCAGTCTTCTTGAGATCGGCTTCTTCAGCAACGCGGTTGGTCTGGCGCTGCACCGTGCTGGTGCTTGCGGCTTGCGCATTCTGTTGAATACCGGCGAACCGAGCCGCTTCTACTCCAGCGGCAACAGCGCTTATCTGACTGATGGCCATCGCCCAACACTCCTGGGTCCGTTGACAGTTGCTCTAAAGATTGGACTTTCCGCCCGAGAGCGCAAGCTGTATCGCATCGAAATTTAATAGAGTTTTAGGTAATTTGATTTCGTGCTGAACTTATGTACTTCGAGTAGGTTGATATTTCAGGATAATCTTGCGGGATGGTCAGTGGGTTGGGGACTGTGGTGCGGAGATGAAATCGGGGCACTCGCAAAATCGGCAGTGTTTCTTGTTTTTGTTTTCGCCTTCATGCCGTGAATGCCTGGCCAGGCGGATCAACGCTGGGCACGGGCATAACGAATAAGGGAGCGAGAAGCATGCAGCATACCGATGACTCAACTCTGCGGCGCATTTTGGAGCGGACGAAGACGATTGCGTTGGTCGGGGCTAGTCCAAAGCCGGATCGGCCGAGCCATGGTGTGATGCGTTATCTGCAGCGCCACGGCTATCGCGTGATTCCGGTTAATCCGGGGCTCGATGGGCAGATGTTAAATGGTGAGCGTGCCTATGCGCGCCTTGCCGATATTCCGGAAGCCAAGGCGCGGCAGATCGACATGGTCGACATCTTTCGCAATTCCGACGCAGCGCTTGAACCGACGCGCGAGGCTATCGCTATCGGTGCCAAGATTGTTTGGATGCAGCTGGGCGTCATCAACGAGACGGCGGCTGCCGAAGCGCGCGCGGCTGGGCTTGATGTGGTGATGGACCATTGCCCCGCGATCGATATTCCGCGTCTGGGCATCGCCACCCGCACATAGCTCCACCCAAGGGCTGCGACAAACGGCTGGCCCCGCGATAAAAGGCCGGCTACGCGATAAAAGGCTCGGAAGAACGGTTTCGCAACATAGGTTATGCAAGCCGATCTTGGCGCTTGGAAATCTTTACGTTATGGTGATCTGGGATTGGGGTGCGTATGTCGAGGGGTATGAATGACGCGGGTGATAAGTACGGCGAGCGTGGTGGAGCAGCCAAGCGATATCGAACTTCTGTGGCTGAGCAAGGGACTGAAACAGCCGGGGGGCAAGCTGCCGCTGTTCGATGAATGGGGTCAGAAGATCAACGAGCGCACCATGCGCGCCTGTATCGATCATGGTTGGGCGGAGCCTTGGTTCACCAATCCGCTGAAGCCCGATTGGCTGGTCTGCAAACTGACCGATGCCGGTCGGCGCGCCATCGAAATCAAAAATCACTGATATCTGACGCGACCAGAAGGTTACCCCCGGCACATATGCTGTGTGTGCGGGCGCTTTGTGTTTTTAGATCACGGCGGCCGTGCGCAGTAGATCGAGATGCAGCGGATTGTCGACGCTGTTAAAGAGGCTCCCGCCCGCAACGTTGGACGTGGGAACGTTGGACGTGGGATGGTTAGGCGCTGAGCGATCTATCTGCTTGTTCTTCTCGGCATCGTCATCTTCGTTCGCCACCGGCAATGCCGCGAGGGTCACGAGCATCAATGGCGATAGCAGGCTACCCACTTTGCCGATGCTGCTTGTTGGGCGGGCATCGGCAACCCTGACATCGTTGAGGCGGGGGTAACCGAAGAAAGCGGCATGAGGCGCTGCTGGCAGTGAGAGGCCAGCCACGAGAGACGTGCCCGGGATGCTGCCAGAGATGCTACCGGGGGCGGAATCGCCCGCCGCCCCTGCCCCGTCGACGGCGGTATCGATACCATCGTCCTCGAGCGACGCATAAACGGCCATATCCGCATCCATCGAGGCGTCGAAGCGATTATAGATTTCGGCCAAGGTGCGGGCACGGCCAGCGTCGGTATAGAAGACAGGGCGATTAGCGGCCGCGGCTTTTGGGAACAGCGCAGCACCGGTGCGATCTGGGCTAGCTTCCATCGTGCGAAGAAATTTCAGCGCGCCGCTAATACCGAGAAAATGCGCCATGTAGAGATCGGTGCCGCTGACATCGCGCGCGAGCTTTTCTTCGAGCTTCGATTGATTGTCGGCGGCATGCTCAGCGGCCATGGCGGCAGCGAAGCTAGGCTCGCGGCGCAAGTCAAGAATCTCTTTGCGCATACCACTATCGGCGACGACGAAGCGCCCATCCGATCGGCGCGTGATTTTGGCAGCGAGATCGCCCTGCCCGTGCTCGACGCCGTGGTTCTTCACCACGCCCAGCCAGGTTTGCTCGACGAATTGATAGAGGCCGGCGGCGGAGGAAGATGTCGCCTGCGCGGTTGGATCGAAGCTGCTTTCCCGGTTTGCTTGCGCCATCAGATAGGAGAAATCGACCCCGGTCGACGCGCTGGCTTGGCGGATACCGTCAAGGACGTCAGCGCGGATGGGAAGATTTTGCCCAGCTGCGTTTATGGGAACATTCAATGGGGTCATCGCGTATTACCCCCATGCCAAACCGAGGCAAATGGCGACCATACGGCAGAGAATGCCCACTGAACGGCAGCTCCTGCCGGACTGATGTAGCC
>CAYOYT010000336.1:0-2448 GCA_964408245.1 uncultured Dongia sp.
GGACAGCATTAATTTAGAGCGCGCCTGGTTCCAGTCGCGCTATGACAAGGTGGGGCCTGAGGGCGACGGCGCCGATTACATCAACTGCTCAATGGATAAGCCGGAATATCTTGCTTTCATTGACGCCGTGCTCGCCGGTGAAAAGACTGAATTCAAGGAATGGGAAGGTACGCCTTATTTCGAAGGCTGCCTGCCAATCGAGATCATGGCTGGCCGCGGCGCTAACACTCTGCGCTTCGGCCCTATGAAGCCGATAGGCCTGTTTGATCCGCATGCGCAGCGCAGGCCTTATGCTGTGGTGCAGCTCCGCCAGGACAATGCGCTGGGCACACTCTACAATATGGTCGGCTTCCAAACGAAGCTTAAATATGCTGAACAAATGCGGGTCTTCCGCATGATCCCTGGTCTTGAGAACGCTGAGTTCGCGCGGCTTGGCGGTCTTCACCGCAACACCTTCATCAACAGTCCAAAACTGCTCGATCCATCGCTGCGACTCAAGGCTGACCCGCGTTTGCGCTTTGCCGGCCAGATCACTGGTGTCGAAGGCTATGTCGAAAGTGCCGCGATCGGCCTCCTGGCCGGCCGCTTCGCCGCAGCTGAACGCTTAGGGCAACCGTTAGCAGCACCCCCTCTCACCACGGCGCTAGGTGCGCTTATCGGGCATATCACCGGGCTAGCAGATGCCAAGACATTCCAACCGATGAATGTCAATTTCGGCCTGTTCCCCGAAATTGACCCGCCCGCTGGTCTTAGCAAGGCGCAGATCCGTGAGTGGAAATCCGAAAGAAAGCCGCGTCTTAGTGCCAAGGCATTGAACGACCTAGCCGTCTGGCTAAACCCAGACGCTGCTTAGATTGCCGGCACCAACGAGTTAAATCTTGCTCCAGTCGTTAGGCAGCAAATGCCGGATTGATCGAGCAGCTTTTGCCGCTCGCAGCCATTATATCCGATCAAGCTTCAGGCGGATGGAATGCGCAAATCCAGCCCAATAGATACAGGCGTCGCGCTGCTCCGCATTGGGACAGAAATCAATTGCTTTTCGATCGATCTCAAATGCGCCGAGCATTTCGCTTTCAGCACATTCCTTACGCGTCGCATCGCTCGGTGATAGGCAGGTCGCCCTGATCTTTTCGCCCAACAGTTTATTAGTCAGGCGGCCAGCCTCTTCAGTATCGCCCCATTGTATCTCGGGCGCTAAGGCTGGTAGGCCAGCATTGCCAATAACGCGGCCAATAAACTGGCCTTGTAGAATACAGCTGACAAATTGCTTTAGGTCGCGGCCGTGCGAACAGTATTTATCGCCCGCCGCCGCATCGAAGGCGGAGACGACGCGGGTCCTGACGCAGGTGGCCTCAACCAGCGACAATGTGATCATATCGTCGGGCTTTTTCAGCTTCACGTGACATGCGTCCGACAAGCTGTAATGGAGCTCTGAAACCGCGTTCTTGGTCCCGCTCGCGACCCACAGAGCTTCCTTGCTGGCGGGCGCTCCCTTCCCAGCTGAAGTGTCCTCGTCCGAGGCGCAGGCCGCCAATGCGATGCAGGCGAGAGCAATTAGTACGAAGCGTGATTGACTCAACATGGGTTATGACCTTATCCGATTAATAGCAGTCTTCCAGCCGGCATAAAGCCGCTCTCGTGTATCATTTGGCATTTCAGGTCGGAACTCGCGCTCCTGTTGCCAGTTTGCAGCCGCGTCTTTTAGATCTGAAATGATGCCAACACCGAGGCCCGCCGCCATGGCAGCGCCCAGCGCGGTCGTCTCCACCACAACAGGGCGTCCGATCGGCACGCTGAGGAGATCGGCTAAAAATTGCATGACCCAGTCGTTGCGTACCATCCCGCCATCAACACGAAGGCTTGCGACATCGGTCCCCGTATCATTGATCATGGCGCTCATAAGGTCGCGAGTCTGATAGCATACGGCTTCGAGTGCGGCACGTACGATCTCGGCTATACCGGTATCGCGCGTGAGGCCCAACAGCGCGCCTCGCGCCATCGGATCCCAATATGGTGCACCGAGCCCCGTAAAGGCCGGCACCAGATAAACCCCGCCGGTGCCGTGCACGGAACGCGCCAACGCTTCGGTCTCGCCCGCCTGATGGATGAGCTTTAAACCATCGCGTAGCCACTGCACGGCGGCACCGGCGATGAATATGCTGCCTTCCACGGCATAAGCCGTTTCGCCTTTGAGCTTGTAACCCACGGTCGTGAGCAGCCGGTTCTTCGACAGCACAGCCTTAGCCCCAGTGTTCATCAGGGCGAAACAGCCAGTACCGTAGGTGCTCTTAATCATGCCCGGCGTGAAACAGGCCTGACCAATGAGTGCTGCCTGTTGGTCGCCCGCCATGCCGGCAACTGGCAAGCTGGCACCAATTGCCTGCGGATCCGTGCTGCCGAAATTCGCAGCATTTTCGCGGATTTCCGGCAACATCGAGCGAGGGATGT
>CAYOYT010000336.1:2458-3538 GCA_964408245.1 uncultured Dongia sp.
GTTTTAACAGTTCGTCATCCCAGGTGAGCTTATGGATATCGCACAGCATAGTGCGCGATGCATTCGTAACGTCAGTCGCATGCGACTTTCCGCTCGTCAGGCGCCAGAGCAAAAAAGTATCGATCGTACCGAAGGCGAGTTCACCTTTCTCGGCAGAAGCGCGTGCACCGGCGACATTCTCCAAAATCCACGCAACCTTGGTTGCTGAGAAATAGCTGTCGATCAGGAGTCCAGTCTTAGCCTGGATTCTCGGCTCCCAGCCGTCAGCAATAAGCTTCTTACATAGCGGGGCGCCTCGCCGGTCCTGCCAGACGATGGCGTTATGAATCGCTTTACCGGTCTTGCGATCCCAGACGACAGCCGTTTCGCGCTGATTGGTGATACCGATCGCGACAATGCGCTCACCACCGACCTTGGCGATGACGCCTTTCGTGACCTCGACCGTTGCTTGCCAAATCTCTTCCGGATCATGCTCAACCCAACCGTCTGCCGGATATATCTGTGGCAATTCCTTTTGCATCGTCGCTTGCGGCTCGCCCTTCAGCGAGAAAGCAATCGCACGCGTGCTGGTGGTGCCTTGGTCAATAGCCAGGATGAGATCTGCTTGGGCCATAACCGCATTCCTCACTTAGTGCCAAACAGACGATCACCGGCGTCGCCAAGGCCAGGCACGATATAGGCGTTTTCATTGAGATGAGAATCGAGTGAGGCGACGTAGATTGGAACGTTGGGATGGGCCTTGCTAAGTACTTTTACGCCTTCCGGCGCTGCAACGAGCGACATCATACGCACCTGGTCATCGGCTATCCCGCGCTTGTTCAGCATGTCGATGGCACCAGAGGCAGAATGACCTGTCGCTAGCATCGGGTCGACCAAAATAAAGATGCGCCCCTCCGGCTCCGGCAACTTCACATAATACTCGACGGGACGCTTTGTATCGTGGTCACGATAAAGCCCAATATGTCCCATGCGTGCTGCCGGCAGAAGTTCCATTAAGCCGTCAGCCATGCCGAGGCCGGCGCGCAAGATCGGTACGATTGCGATCTTCTTTCCTTTAATGACCGGAGCATCCATCTTGGT
>CAYOYT010000337.1:0-3533 GCA_964408245.1 uncultured Dongia sp.
AGGCTAGTCCGTATTGCGGCTATCATTTGAGGTCTCCCGGGCAACGTCGAGAAAGGCTTTAACGAGCGGCGTGCCACGCCGGTCGGCAAGGCAAGCGACGAATTCTGTCGATTTGATGCGCGGTCCCTCGAATTCGAGAGCTTTTAGACGCATGTCATCGCCAAATTCTGAACGAGCGACGATGCCGATGCCGAGACCGGCGGCGACGGCCTCGCGAATTGCCTCGCGGCTGCCGATCTCAAGGATCTCGCCAGTCTGGATCTTCACCTTAGCGATGGCAGTGTCGAAGGCACGGCGCGTGGTGGACGCGGGTTCGCGGAGCACAAGGCGATGGCCGGCCAGTTCCTCTAATCTGATCTTACGTTTTTTCGCCCAGGGATGAGCGCGATCGACAAAGGCGATGAGATAGTCTTCTTGAAACGGGAAAGCATGAAGTTTCAAATCGTCGCCAATATCGGCTGCAATCACCACATCGAAGCGCTGATCGATGAGATCAGCCTTGAGACCCAGCGAGTTGCCGATCGACATGGAAAGACGGACATTTGGGTAGCGCCGGTTGAATGCGGCTAGGAACGGGATGGAATGGTAGGGCGCGTCGGCGCCGATACGCAGATGCCCCCGTTTCAAACCCTTGGCGGCCGTCAGAACCTGTTCTGCCTCGGCTTCCAGACCAAAAAGGCGCCAGGTGATGTCGAGAAGATTGCGGCCGATATCGGTCAGCTCAATCTTGCGTTTGCGCCGATCAAACAGGCGAACGCCGAACTGTTCCTCTAACCCTTTGACCTGACCTGATAAAGTCGGTTGAGTGACGTTCAACATCCGGCCGGCCTTGGTGAAACTGCCTTCCGTGGCGACCGCGTGAAAAGCCCTGAGGGCAGAGTGACTTATTGACGTCATCTATACATCAGATCGTATATAGCGATTGGACTTATGGTACGGGCGTGCGCATCTTCATGCAACATGAATTCGGTAAAGCTATCCTAATCGCCCCTTAGTCTCGAGGATGAAATCCATGGCGCAAGACCCCTGGCTGTTGACACCCGGTCCGCTCACCACGTCCATGACCGTCAAGCAATCGATGCTGCATGATTGGGGATCGCGCGACGCTGGCTTTGTCGCCATCAATGATCGCATGCGCCAGCGGCTTGTGGCACTCATCAGCGGGGAGGGTACCTTTGCTACGGTGCCGATGCAGGGCAGCGGCACATTTGCGGTTGAAGCTATGATCGGTACCTTCATCGGCCCGAAGGACAAGCTGCTGATCCTGATCAACGGCGCCTATGGCAAGCGTATCGAAAAAATCTGCCAAGTTGCCAAGCGTACCTCGACGTCGCTCGAATGGGCTGAGGATATGCCGGTTGATCCTAATCTGGTGAAGTTGGCGCTAGCGCGCGATCCAGCGATCACTCATGTGGCGGTCGTACATTGCGAAACCACCTCCGGTGTGCTCAACCCCATCGCCGACGTGGCGCAGGTGGTAGCCGATGCCGGCAAAAAATTGTTAATCGATGCAATGAGCGCCTTTGGTGCTATTGAACTCGATAGTCACAAGGTGCCGTTTGATGCGGTCGCAGCATCTTCGAACAAGTGCATCGAGGGTGTCCCGGGTCTCGGTTTTGTCCTGTGCCGCGTGAGCTCGCTGCAACAGACACAGGGGAATGCGCATGCGCTGACACTTGATCTCTTCGAGCAGTGGCAGAACATCGAAAAGACCAAGCAGTATCGTTTTACGCCGCCAATTCATTGTATCATCGCCTTCGACCAGGCCCTGAATGAGCATGAAGCAGAAGGTGGTGTCGCTGGCCGTGGCGGTCGCTATCGTAACAACTGTAAGATCCTGGTCGAGGGCATGCGTCGTCTTGGTTTTGAGACATTGTTGCCCGATCATCTACAGGCGCCAATTATTGTCACGTTCCATATGCCGTCGGATCCACACTTTCAGTTTCAAGCTTTCTACGACAAGCTGAAAGATCGGAATTTCGTTATTTACCCGGGCAAGCTTACGGTCGCGGATTCGTTTCGTATCGGTTGTATCGGCCGCCTCGGCGAAACCGAAATGAAAGCTTTTTTGGGCGTAGTCACGGATGTACTAAAGGAAATGAACGTGAAAAGCGGCGCTCCCGCACGCAAGGCAGCGGAGTAGTTTGATGAAAACGATCAGCGTCAACTGCAAGACTTACGCGTGGCCGCAGGAACCTATCGTGGTAGTCTGCGTCGATGGTTGCGAGCCGGATTATCTCAAGAAAGCAATCGATGCCGGGGTCATGCCCTGGCTGAAAAGCGCCATCGCTCAGGGAAGCGATTTGATCGGCGACTGTGTGGTGCCGAGCTTTACCAACCCGAACAATCTCTCCATCGTCACGGGCGCGCCACCTTCGGTTCATGGCATTTGCGGGAACTACCTCTATGACCGTGAAAGCGGCGAGGAGGTGATGATGAACGATCCGAAATTCCTGCGGGCCGATACGATCCTGGCATCTTTTGCGCGCGAAGGTGCAAAGGTTGCGGTTGTAACTGCCAAGGACAAGCTGCGCTTGCTCCTCGGCAAGGGCATGAAGGGCATCTGCTTCTCAGCTGAGAAGGCAGACCAAACGACCAAGGCCGAGCACGGTATCGACAACGCCTTGGGCTTCGTCGGTTTGCCTCTGCCATCGGTCTACAGCGCCGATCTCTCTGAATTCGTCTTCGCCGCAGGCGTCAAGCTGATGCGGAGCGAGCAGCCGGACATTATGTATCTGTCGACCACTGATTACATTCAGCACAAGCACGCCCCTGGAACGGAAGTCGCCAACGACTTCTATGCCATGATGGATCGCTATCTTGGCCAGATTGAAGAGATGGGCGCCACAATCGTCTTTACAGCCGATCACGGCATGAACGACAAACACGGCTCGGACGGCAAGCCGCAGGTGATCTATCTGCAAGATACGCTCGACCAATGGCTGGGTGCGGGTGTCGCGCGTGTCATATTACCTATTACAGACCCCTATGTTGTGCATCATGGTGCGCTGGGTTCTTTCGCGACGATCTACTTGCCCGATAATATCGACCAAAAAGATATCATCGCTCGGTTAGCAAAGCTGTCGGGCATGGAGCTAGTGGTCGACCGCACCGAAGGTTGTCGCCGCTTTGAGTTGCCGGGAGATCGTGTTGGCGATTTGATTACCATATCCGCGAAGAACTTTGCGCTTGGGACATCGGTCTCGCGGCATGATCTCTCGGGGCTTACCGTGCCGCTGCGCTCCCATGGTGGTATGACAGAGCAAAAAGTACCGGTGATCGTGAACCGCAAGCTCAAGGCGCTCCCCACCGGCTATCGATTGCGTAATTTCAGTGCCTTCGACCTCGCCTGCAACTATGCCATTTCTGCGGCTCAGCCGCAGAAGAAAGCCATCTGAGGAGTGCCATGGGAATCTTGCGTAAAGAGAAGATGCGGATCGTCAATAGCTCTACAGCCGGCGATCGGCATTTCGAGATTGTCAATCCGTACACCAATGACGTTATCGGGACTTGTCCTAAAGCCAGCCTTGATG
>CAYOYT010000338.1:0-3526 GCA_964408245.1 uncultured Dongia sp.
CCGGTAATATCGCCGAGAAGCGGCCGATGTCGCCAAAAATGCTCGGCAAGCGCGTAGACGATGACCAGGAACAACGCCTCAACGACGGCGCGGGCGAGTTTTCCTTGCATAATACCTCCGTTTCAGAAGACCGCGATCGTAAGGTTATACGCGATGCATGACTTACGTCACGAAGCGGCCAAAGAAAAAGAGCGCCGATTAAATCGGCGCTCTCGTCAAGATTTCCGCATGATGCGCGGTATATCAGTTCTTGCTCGGGAACAGAGCTGACAGATCGCCCCAGCGCGACTGGCTGCTTTCATCGGCAACTGGCTGCTGCTCGCGCCGATCTTCAGCACTCTCTTCACCTGGCAGCGGATCGAGGGTCGCCGGCTTTCCTGCCGCTTTACGCGCCTTGAGGATCGCGGCATTGAGGTCGGTCTGCATGCAGAGGCCGAGGAGTACAGGATCGCGCGGGCGCAGGTTGGCGGTGTTCCAATGACTGCGGTCACGGATGGCGGCGATGGTCTGCTTTGTTGTGCCGATCAAGCGCGAAACCTGCGCATCCGACAATTCCGGATGATGCCGGATGAGCCAAGCCACGGCGTCGGGCTTGTCTTGACGCTTCGAGACCGGCGTATAGCGCGGGCCCTTGGTGCGGGTGAGCGGTTGCGGAATGTCTGATTTCGCCATCTTAAGATCGGCGCTCTGGTCTTCCTCGCAGCGCTTGATCTCTTCGGCTGTGAGCTGTCCATTGGCCGTCGGATCCTGACCGACGATCCCGATCGCAACCTCGCCATCGGCGATTCCCTGGACTTCCAGCGGATGCAGGCTGCAAAAGGCACCAATCTGATCGAAAGAAAGCGCGGTGTTTTCGATAAGCCAAACCGCCGTGGCTTTTGGCATTAGGATTTGGGTCATGACTACTCCTCTACGCCAACGGGGCGTCAACCCCATCGGGCGGTCAAGCAACGACTTGACCATGTTAGAAAAATGGCTGCGGTGCGCAGGCAGCGCAAAAATCCTTAGCCCTCAATCAAGGCACATACCCTGGCATCAAGGGAAAGCCAAGGGCATTTTTTTGGCAGTGCTGATGGATCTCCTTTAAGCTATTGAAACCGTGAATTAAATTGTCAGGACTATCTTACCGGTGTGGACGCTGGATTCCATCAGTTTATGGGCCTCGTGTGCTTGGGCAAGCGGGAAGGTTTTATAAAGCACGGGCTTAACCTTGCCGGCTTCGAGAAGGGGCCAAACATGGGTCTTGAGTGCCGCCGCGATCTCGCCCTTTTGAGCTACAGAACGCGGGCGTAACGTCGAGCCACTGATGGTCTGGCGCTTCACCATGAGCTTGGCGAAATTAACTTCCGCTGTCGGTCCCTGCAGGAAAGCGATGAAGACTAGTCTTCCGTCGGTGGCAAGGCAGGCGAGATCGCGATTGATATAATCGCCGCCTACCATGTCCAAGATAAGATCGGCACCGTTCTGATCGGTCGCATTCATCACGGCTTCGACGAAATCCGTCTTGCGGTAGTTGAGGGCAATATCCGCGCCGAGATCGTGGCAGCTCTTTGCTTTTTCGTCTGTGCCGACCGTTGTGATCACGCGTGCGCCGAAATGATGCGCGAGCTGAATCGCCGTTGTGCCGATGCCGCTCGATCCGCCATGCACCAAGAAGGTCTCACCGCGCCTCAATGCGCCACGCTGGAAGACATTGGTCCAAACGGTGAAGAATGTTTCCGGCAGCGCGGCCGCATGAACCATGTCGTAGCCTTTCGGCACGGTGAGGCATTGCAGTGCGGGTGCTGCGACATATTCGGCGTAGCCACCGCCAGCGACGAGGGCTGTTACCTTGTCGCCTATTTTCCAAGAAGCAACATCACCCTGCGTCATCACAACCTCGCCTGCGGCTTCGAGACCGGGAAGATCCGTGGCGCCGGAAGGCGGTGCGTAGGCGCCCTTACGTTGCTGCACGTCCGGCCGGTTGATGCCCGCGGCCGCAACCTTAATCAGAACCTCACCCTCGGTGAGCGTGGGCAGCGGACGCTTGGTCGGTTTTAAGACTTCGGGACCGCCGAAGCTGCTGATCTCGATCGCTGTCATCTGGCTGGGCAAGGCAGTCATGATCCATTTCCTTTCAATGAGTCCGTCGGGGTAGCGGCCCGGCATGGCAATTGGCAAGCCCTGCCGCTACAGTTTCAAGGGGCATTACGATGAAGGGAGATCGCGGATGGACATGGACGATCTGGAACCCAAGACCAAAAAAGCACAAAAGCGCAATCTGGAGCCGTTGGGTGTCGCCGAACTGATGGCCTATATCGAGGACCTAAAGGCGGAGATCGTACGTGTCGAAACCGACATGGCGAGGAAGAAGAAACATCTCACTGCAGCTGAAGGTCTATTCAAAAGTTGAATGGATATTCAGGAAAATAAGCCGATCCAAAGGCGTGTCTCAAAAGCGCTGTACGTTAACGTTTCGTTCAGGCCCCTGGCTTATTTTGGCAGTCAGGAAGAACCTCGTTCTTCTCTTCTGGATCTCTCCGATCCAGTTTCATGCCTCCCTGTCTAACTTGCCGCCGGCTTTCACGCCGGCGGATTTGTTTTTGTACAAACAATTTGCGCCCGAGCAAGCCGCTGCGAGATCTCGAGGCGATCGCTCTAGATTTCCTCAGCGCATCACGAATGCGCGTGTAGGACTGTCAAGCACTGAATCACGCTTGACGATTGTCCTAACCCCTCTTAGTTTTCGGCTGCGACAAGTTAGACAGGTTTGAGGCTTTAAAAAATGAGAGGGCCGCAACCGGGAAACCGGTTAGCGGCCCTCCGCTTTTTCAGCGCCAGTTGTCTGATGCTGGCAGATAAGCTTAGGCAGCCTTGTTCTCGATCACGTTCGGCTGGTTCTTCTGCGTCGCATTGATCGCGATGGTACGAGGCTTCATCGCCTCCGGCACTTCCCGCTTCAGATCGATATGGAGCAGGCCGTTCGCGAGTTCGGCACCGCTGACACGGATATGATCGGCAAGTTCGAAGCGACGCTCGAAAGCGCGCCCGGCAATGCCACGATGCAGATAGCTCTTTGTTTCTTCAATCTTGGTCGGTTTACCAGAAACCACGAGCTGGTTTTGCTGCGCCGTGACGGTAATTTCACTATCCGTGAAACCGGCGACGGCCATCGTGATGCGGTAGGAATCCTCGGCACTCTGCTCGATGTTGTAAGGCGGATAGGCAAGTTGCGCATCGTCGAGGCGCAGCGCAGAATCCATCAAACGCGAGAGTCGATCGAAACCAACCGAAGAACGGAAAAGCGGGGAAAAATCATAGGAACGCATAGCCATATTCTCCTTTGAGCAACATGGAAATTTTTCATGGGTCATCCAGAGGATCGACCCGGCGATTGTCTGAGCCCGCACGTAGCGGCACCCACGACATGCATGGATTTAGGTGCGGAATCGCTTGCTTCAAGACTCAGGAACCATTTTTTTTATTAACCATGTTGGTTACCTTTAAAAGAGAATGCGCAACCATATTCTGGTGATATGCGTCATTG
>CAYOYT010000339.1:0-3507 GCA_964408245.1 uncultured Dongia sp.
AGACATTATTATCGAATAAGCTGGAAGCCTCATTTTGTACATCTCTTCAAAACGATTTTTTCTATCTACCACCATTCTTATGAGCGCGATTGTCCAACCGGCCTTCTTTCACTCAAAAGCGTGGGCCATATGCGACCCTATTGTGCAAGATAATCAGGAAATCACATGTGTTGGCAACGACCCTGGAGGGATCGCTTCAGGCAACTTTATAAAAACAACGGTCAAAATCCCCAACGGCGCTTCCATTGGCCCTATAAATAAGACAGCCGTTAAACTCAACGACTCCAGTAAGCTGTTTATGAGTGGTGACGGAAAAATAGCTGCTACAGGTATAAGCCATCATGGTGTTTTTTTTCAGGGCGGCGATGCCGAGGTTGTCCTTGATGACTCGGCTAGCATCACAACTGATGGCGATCTTTCCGAAGGAATCCTCTCGGTAGGTGCGGGTTCTGACGTTTCTCTCAACGATCTTTCGAGCATCTCGACGATTGGGGAAAATTCCCTTGGCATCTTTCTTATTGGCGGAGGCGTCGTAACACTTAACGACGCTTCAAAAATCCAGACGAGCGGTCTTTATGGTATGGGCGTGCTCGCACTTGGCGGTCAATCCGCGATTACCCTGAACAATCAATCGAGCATTAACACCCAAGGCGATGGTGCTGTTGGCGCTTATACATCTGCCTTAAACGGTACCGTGACGCTCAACAATGCTGCTTCTATCTCAACACAAGGCGTGAAAGCGTTTGGCGCTGTTGCGAAGGGTAATGGTGGTGCTGTTACGCTCAACAATCAGAGCTCGATTGAGACATTTGGTCTTTATGCTTTTGGAGCATTTGCGCCAGGTGACGACGCCACTATTACATTGAATCAGCAGAGTAAGATTACGACCCATGCAGATTTTTCGCATGGTGTCTTAATTAAAGGCAGTAATGGGGATATTGTACTCAGTGGCAATGCCACGGTTCAAACGGATGGTTTTGCGGCGCATGGACTTCTTATTCAAGGCAACGACGGTACTATTTCGCTGGGCGACACGACCAATATCTCCGCGAATGGCATTGCGTTTGGCGTCGCTATCGATGGGAATGGTGGCAATGTCACGGTCGATACGAATGCAATCGTCAAGGCAGGTGCAGGTGCCGTGGCCTTTACAAATGGCTCTAACACGCTTCTAAATCGTGGACTGTTACAGGCGAACAATTTCTTCGCCATATGGGGCGATAATGGGATTGGGTCAGACAGCATTACGAATTTCGGCACGATTATCAGCGGCGGTGCGACGTCCATCGCCTTATTTGATGGCAATGACTCTCTGACCTTAGGAACCGGCTCCTTAATTGTTGGTAACATCGATGGCGGAGGGGATTTCGATACCGTAACGCTGAACGGCAGCGGTTCCGAGAACGATGTCTTTTTGAACTTCGAAGATGCCGTGATGAACGGTGTTGCTTGGTCATTATCCGGTAACAGCAATTTTGGTAATTCGCTGTTGATCGCGAATGGTCGGTTGGGAATTGATGGCAATATTGGGGTGGGCGCGGGCAACACCACCATACAAGCAAATGGTATTCTGGGCGGCACAGGGCAGTTGACCAGTCCCCTTGTCAACGATGTGGGCGGCACGATCGCGCCCGGCAATGGCATTGGTACCCTCACCGTGGTCGGCAATGTGATTCAGACAGGTGGCGCATTTGACATTGAGTTTAATCAGAATGCTGGCGATCTTCTCAACATCGTTGGATCTCTCACGCTTCAAAACAGCCCGGTTGTGAATGCTGTTGCTCTCGGTCAGATCAGCTCTCTCAACAGAGTGATTATTCATGCCGATAACGGGGTCTTCGGCACGATCGGCGACTTGAATTACATAGGCAACGGCGCCGTAACGATGATCCAAGAACCAAACGATATTCGCCTTGTCATTCTTGATGGTACATCTGTCGTTGCTCTCAACATCGCGGGCCTTAAAGGTGCGATGGATTATCTGGACGCCGTCTCGGGTGCTCAGCTTTATGTCGATAATCGGGACCCTGGCCGAAGTCGCAGAGTTTGGGGGCGTGGCTTTGGTCACTTCCTCACCGAAGAGGCGCGCGATGGCAACCAAGCCTATAACACCCGTACCGCCGGTAGCGCCGTCGGTGGCGATGTCGAGGTGTTAGAGGGCTTAAGCCTGGGTTTGAGTGCTGGCTACAGCAATACCAATGCAGAGGTTGCTCAGCGCGTAGCCAATGCTGAGATCGATGGTGAATATGCCGCGCTCTATGCTCGCTATAATCTGGGGGACTTCTTCCTGAATGGTGTGGTGACGGGCGGCCTACAGCAGACTGATGTCGAGCGCAATGTGGCTACGGACCATGGCCGGCAACAGGCTGAAGGCAAGACCGACGGCATCGTCTATGGTGGCAGTCTCTATGCCGGCTACAACTTCGCGATTGGCGATGGTTTGCGCCTAACCCCCACCGCCGGGGTGCTCTATCAGCACCAAAGCGTGGATGGCTATCGGGAACAGGGCGTAGGCCGAGGTGACGTAAGGATGAAGGATCAGGAAAGCGATGCAATTCGAATTTCAGGCCAGGTGAATCTCGCCAAGACAATTGATTTCGAGGGCTTCGAGATGACTCCGCATGTGAGCATCGGTGTTGCCAATGAGATTACCAAGGGTGGCAAGGCGGGTGGCACTTTCAGCGACGGCACTGACTTCGAAGTTCAGTTGCAGGAAGACAGCCAGTTGATGGGACTTGCGGGTGCTGGCATCAGCCTCGGTTTTGATACCGGCCTTGCTGTCTCCCTCAGCTATCAGGGCCGTATCGCCGACGACACCACTGATCACGGCATCCTCGCCGACGTCTCTTTCAAGTGGTGATACCTTTAGCCGCCGTTGGGCAATGAGATAAGACTGTAGTCAAAACAGTGCGGACGTCCGATGGGGATGGCATCGAACGCCCGCGATCTGAAGCAGAGGTTGGGACGGTTGGGTAACCTCCGCTTCGTGAATGGTATTTAGGCACAAAGCGTTCCGAGGTCTGTGACTGGGGTCACAAGTACTGCACAAGCCAGCTGCAAAACGCGTTATTAGGAATTTGCATTCATAGCTTGGCGAAGGCCGGGAATCTGGTTAGTTTCGCGGCCCTATCCGGCCGCACACGCGGTCTCTATTGATTTTAGTGGGGTCGCAAGTGGCTTATGAATTCACTGGCAAGCGCTGGTGGCGCAAATTCAAGCGCTATATTGGCTGGCGTGTGCGCAATCCCTTTGCGCCTTATGAGGATTATTACGTCTATTCGGTGATGAAGAAGATCCGGCACGGCGCTGGTCATCCGGCGATTGGATCGACTTCCAGGCCGGTGCGCGAGCACACCGAGCTGCTCGATTTTCTCTGCAGATACGGGCTGCAACCCAATGATGTCGCGGTAGATTACGGTTGCGGTTCATTGCGTCTCGGCTCTGCGGTGATCGACTTTATGGCGCCTGGTAAATTTTGGGGCGTGGATATTACCGACGAGTTCTACA
>CAYOYT010000340.1:0-3498 GCA_964408245.1 uncultured Dongia sp.
GCGATTGCCTTTGCGTAACATGACGGTCGCCTGCTCGTTGCCCTCGCCCATGTATTCAGCGGCAATCACGCCAGCAGGCTGCTCCTTCCTCATCAAAGCCGGCAATAACGAACGGCCATCCTGCGGCGGACCATCCAAACCAATACCCACTATATCGACGAAGGTCGGCATCAAATCAAGATGGGAAACAGGAGGCGATACGCGGCAACCTTGGGCGATGCCTGGACCAGCGAAGAGCAATGGCACACGCATCGCGCGTTCGAAGAAGGTCATCTTATACCACATGCCCCGCTCACCTAGCATGTCGCCATGGTCAGAAGTAACTATAACGATTGTGTTGTCGAGCTGATTCAATGTGCGCAAGGTATCGATGAGACGCTCAAGCAGATCGTCGCAATAGGAGATCATGCCATAGTAAGCATGCCTTGCGCGGCGGATCTGTTCAGCCGAGACCGGAATTTCTCCGCGATCATAGAGTTGAAACATACGCTGCCCTGCCGGATCATCCTGGTGCGCCAACATAGGCATGTCGATGGCAGCATGCCATAGCGCGATGGTGAGCAGAGCGGTGCGCTGCAATAGGCATTTTCGAACACTGTCCCACGCATCACCAGCGCATCGAGATGCGGTGTTTTCACTAACTTATGACCATAAATTGGCAGCGAGAGCGCCGCCAATTGGTCGAACATCACGAAAAGGATATTAGGTCGAGACATTGGTCACAGTAATCAAGAGTGGAGGCGGCGATAGATAAAAAGCAGTAGCAGCGAGCCCGCAACAGCGATGAGAATGCTAGGGATATTGAAACCGGTCACGTCGCCAAGGCCGAACTGCGTAGATATCCATCCGCCCAATAATGCACCAACAATGCCGAGAACCGTTGTTATGATAAAACCACCGCGATCTGGTCCCGGCATAATCCATTTGGCGAGGATGCCGACGATAAGGCCAAAGAGGATCCATATCAGCCAATTCATAATAAGCCTCCGATAATGAAATAAGGCGCGGACGTTACCGAAATTTCGGACATTTTACTACTAGTGACATCATCGTGAGAAGCGAGGTCGCCTCTCACATTCTTATCACCAATCTTATGGAACGATCTGCATAGCTTGCCATTTTGTCTCACAAGGAGACGCATGGCGGGCAATGGCTTTGCTGAGGTTTTGCTGGCCAATAAAGATCGTAGATGAATGAATGGAGAGACGTCATGATGAAACGCATTATTCTTGCGGCTTCTGTAGCTGCACTGCCAATGGCATACTTGTATTCGACTCCTGCGTTGGCAGACGATACCGCGACATCGCCGACACCTGAAGCATTAGAACCTGCAGATCAGAGTACTGCACCGGCTTCGCCCAGCGGTGTGGAAGTAGGCACGTTGGCAGCAGAGCCGGCAGTCGTGCCGCCCCCGTCTGAGGCGGTGATTCCAGCCCAGCGCGCCAACGAGGTGCGTGCTGAGAATTTAATTGGTACGACCGTTTTCAGTCCTGAGGGCGAAAAGGTTGGTACTGTGAAGGACATCTTGTTCGACACTAGCGGCAAGGCGACGGGTGTGGTCTTGTCCATCGGCGGCATCATGGGACTCGGCGCCAAATCAGTCGGCCTCACGTGGGACGAGGTTGATGTTCAGCCGGAGCCGCGGTTGTTGCAGGTCAAATATACCCAAGACCAGCTAGAGGCTGCACCAACTTTTAAGACGCAGGAAGCTCAGCAGGCGGAAGCGGAGGCAGTGAAGGTACAGTCTGAGTTGCCAGCTCAACCGCCAGTATCGGCTGAACCTACGCCAACGCCCGGTTCAACCGAGTAAATTATCAGTAATTTAACGAGTGCAGGACCCCATATTCGTCTGGGGTCCTCTACCTTTGATAGGGCGCCCGCTGGCTCAAAGTGCCAATGCGATATCAGCGAAAAGCTGCCGGTAAAGTGGGCAATAAAATCCTCGCATGGCCGGTTATGGCATTAGCAGACTACCCTTTACGAGCTTAATTATGATGCGCGGTCTGTAGAAAGCCACGCAATCTGTCAGAGCGCGGATTGGCGAAGACTTCGCGCGGATTGCCTTCTTCCTCAATCCGTCCTTGATGCAGGAAAATCACCTTATTTGCGACTTCGCGCGCAAAGCCCATCTCGTGCGTGACGACAAGCATGGTGCGGCCTTCCTCGGCCAGTTGCCGCATAACGCGCAGCACTTCGCCCACCAACTCCGGATCTAGCGCCGAAGTAGGCTCGTCAAACAGCATGACCTCGGGCTCCATGGCGAGAGCACGTGCAATGGCCGCTCGCTGCTGCTGACCGCCCGAAAGATGGCTAGGATAATGATTACGCTTGTCTGCAATACCAACTTTGGCCAGTAATTTCTCGGCGCGCTCGATCGCCTCCTTCTTCGGCAACTTAAGCACATGGACCGGAGCCTCGATCACGTTCTCGAGGATCGTCATGTGGGACCAGAGATTGAAGCTCTGAAATACCATCCCGAGGGTGGACCGGATACGATCGACCTGTTTCCAATCCTCCGGCGTCGCGTGACCGTTCTTGAGCGCCCGCATACGAATGAGTTCGCCACTGACCGTAACCTTTCCGGAATCGGGCGTTTCCAGCAGATTGATGCAGCGCAAAAGGGTGCTTTTACCTGATCCAGATGAGCCGATCATTGCGATGACGTCGCCGGTATGAGCGGTCACCGAAACGCCCTTGAGGACCTCAAGTTCACCAAATCTCTTGTGCAAATCTTCAACCTGGAGCGCGACTTGCGCCATTTTAGCCCCCTTACCCTGCCGCTTTTCCGGGCCGGCAGTTTTTCTGAAAAGCTGCCTTCGCCTGATATTTTGCAGAGTTAACCCCACTTTCCCGCGGATCGCCAAGAAAAATCGGTTTTCTGCTACGCCTCCTGAAACCGGCCTACTGGGCATTTGACGAAATGCCTTAGGTTCGGCCAAAGTCGGGTAATAAGCATCGGCAACTAAGACGTGAGATTCTAGATGAAATTGGCTTCCGCCCTTATCATTCCGCGACAGCTTCAGCACCTGGCGATTTTCATTGTCGCACTACTGGGCATCACCTTCGCGGGCATAGATCCAAGTGTCGCTGCCGATGATGAGGTCGAATGTAAGTCGATCAAAATACAGATGGAAGATTCGGATTACGACACCATTTGCAGTGCCCAAAACGTCGCGGATGTCACGGTAGAAACATTGGAAGCGAACTCGACCGATGGCAGCCATTTCCTAGTGGTTGCCGACCTTCATACCAATTACGGATACATTTTTGAAACACGGGGCCTACGTGAATCCCTGGCCGACTTGTTTTCAGAGCTAAGCTTCGCGAATTGGCATGTTGGAAAGAGCGAGCAAGGCCTAACGACGTCGGAGTTCGACAGCAGTTACAAGACCATTCCATCGGGGTGCGTGGGCTTTCAGAAATATGTCGCGCGCGAACAATTAGGCGGTTGGCGACGACATATCGTAGGTTTTGCCTGTAGCCGTAACGGCAATCGAG
>CAYOYT010000341.1:0-3482 GCA_964408245.1 uncultured Dongia sp.
CCTTTGCCCATCTCCCCTTTTCCGCTGCGGGTACCGCCGCGTCTTGCCCAGATTCTGAAGCTCGACGGCATCTCGATCGCGAATGTGCATCTTTCGCACGGACAGATGCTTAATCGTCGGCAACTCAAAGCTATTGCCGACGCAACACAAGGGCCAACCATCATCATCGGTGATTGCAATGCTGTGGGGCCGATCACGCTCAGCGGCTTTTCCGAAGTGGGACCGCGCGATCCCACGCACAAGCTTAGGACGCGACTCGATCGCTGTCTGATCCGCGACCTCCATTGCAGCAGCGCCCGCGTGCTCGGCCGCGGTCCCTCGGACCATCACCCGATCGAGGTTCTGGTAAGTCGCGCTTAAGAGCGCTTGTGTAGGCTGAACACGCCGACTGTACGACCAACGGGAGCGGGCATCACGCGCGTCAATCAAAGATAGGGCAACAAAAGCCGAGCCGCTCGGTCGCGCAAACGAATGAGGAAAGACCGACGTCGCAGCTGTTTCAGGGTGAAGGCCTTACCGCGCTTACGCTCGAACTCCGCCTCTATCTGGCGTGCGAAAACGCGATCATAGATTTCGAGATTGATCTCGAAATTAAGGCGCATCGAACGCGCATCCCAATTAGCGCTGCCGATTAGCGACCAGCGCCCATCGATGGTCAGCAGCTTCGAATGCTCGAAGGGCTTAGGCGCCCGCCACAACCGGCCGCCGGAGATCAGCAAGGGCTCGACGTGAGCCCGTGTCGCCCAGTCGACAAAAGCATGGTCGGATTCTGCAGGAATAATGACATCGACCATGACGCCACGCATCGCGGCAAGCGATAGTGCTGTCATCAGCCGGTCCTCGGGGAGGAAATAGGGCGTCACGATCTTGATCGAGGAGCGAGCGGCGCTGATCGCTTGATGGAACATAAACTCCATCTTGTCGATGTCCTGATCTGGTCCGGAGGTAATGACGCGCGCATCGGCGCGGCCAACAGGATCGATCGCCGGGAACCAAGCGGCACCGCGCAGCTCTTCTCCCGTGGTAAAATTCCAATCGGTTGCAAACGCTTCCATGATCTGCGTCACGACCGGTCCCTCAACAGCGAAATGCTCGTCGCGGATGGGGTTGCTGGTGCGGTGCGCCAATACGTTGTCGCTGCTGATATTGAGGCCACCGACGAAAGCACGCTTGCCATCGACGATAAGAATTTTCTTGTGACTGCGCAGATTGAGAAAGGCCATGCGCCAAGGCACGAAAGAATGCAGGAAGCGCCCTACCTTCAGTCCTTCCTGTCGCATACGGCGATAAGCTGGCGAGAACAGATAGCCGCTGCCGACACCGTCGACGATCACACGCACCTCGACCTTGCGTTTGTGCGCCTCGGCGAGTGCCGCAATGAAAGCCTGACCAACCTCGTCGTCGCCGAAGATATAGCTCGATAATGCAACACTGACATGGGCTGCGTTGATCGCCGCTAGCATCACTGGATAAGCCTCATCACCATTACGTAACAGATTGATATTATTGCCGAATTGCGTGGGACGCTCAGTGATGTGCTCAACCGCTCGTTGCAAGGGTGCGAGGTAATCGCGCCGCGGCGGCGTCTCAATATACGGATGCTTGTGCAGTGACCGGCGTCGGCGCTTAATTCTGAACGCCTTCCTCTGCACGCGGTTGATGCCGAACAGCGCGTAGAGCATGCAGCCGATGACAGGCGAGAGCCAGGTTAATCCTATCCAACCCACGGCCGAGCGCACGTCGCGCTTGTAGAACAGCACATGAAAACTGACGGCGAGTGCCAGTGGTATGTGAACGATAGAAAGCCATGCGTCGACGTCGCGGAAAATTAATTCGTTCATCGGAACCATTGCGGTTTTCTAGCAGCGAGCCAGTTGATGAAGCGATAAAGCAATCGCCGCAAGAAAGGAATATCGACGGCGAGCAATAAGAAACCTAAAGGCATCATCCACAAGCCGAGTACTGGCAGAAAGCTGAAGACGCCACCAAAGATCAACAGCAGAGCAACCGGGATGCGTACCCATCTTGCCTGTGGGCGTCGTAGACGACGGACACACGTCGCTATCGATGAAGGCGAGTGCCGAAGAAGTTTCTCGATATTCTCTTCCGCTTTCACCGCGTCTTGCTGGTGCGATGTGTGAATTTGTCTCACTGATTCCACCATGAGGCAGGTCACCCTTGCTGTACCGTCGGCATAACGGAACAAGCCCTTCACAGTTCCGAGTAGCCATGCAACAGACTGTTGCACGCCATGCAAAACACGCTAGATGTTATCCACAGGTTTAGGTCCGCAGATTGCATCATGATCGCTGCCAAAGAGCCATCACCTTGTTTCGTCTACATTCTCGGCTGCGAGACACAGCGTGGTTATCGCACCTATGTCGGTTGGACGCTCGATCTAAAACGACGTCTGGCGCAACATAATAACGGCCGCGGCGCCAAGTCGACTCGTGGCCATGTTTGGACATTGCTCTATTATGAGCAATGTGCGACACGACGCGAAGCTATGAGCCGAGAGTGGTATTTGAAACGGGATCGTGCGTTCCGCAAGAATATTCGGCTACGCCCCCGTGACGCAAAAAACCAGTAGGGGATGACTGGGCGTCCGGTGTTGGACAGAAAGGTAGGATGTGATGATCGATACCGTCGAGACCTATGACAAGGCCGCCGCAGAATTGATCGCGCGCTATCGCGACAGCGCATTGATGATCGCGAAGAACCGCGTCGCTCAGTTCGAAGGCGAGGGCGATTGGAAAATGCACCGTCGATCTCTGATGGTGCTGACCTCGGTCGAGAAGCTGATCGCCAGTCAGAGTTAAAACTGGGCAGGACCGATCGTGTGACCTCACGCTCAAAGCTAGGGGCGGCGGAACACGATGCTCAAATTGTTGGCCGGCATCGCCAAGAGATCTGGCCTCACGAAACCTGCAAGTTTCGCACAAGCCGCGACATCGTCGACATCGCGCACGCCCCAAGCCGAATTGCGAGCACGCAATTGCGCGTCGAAAGCAACATTGCTGTCGGCTGTGTGCTGCTGGCCGCGTTTATAAGGGCCATAAAGATAAAGAATGCCGCCCGGCCGCAGCAGCTTCGACGCCCCCGCCATCAGCCCTTTAGTGGCCGCCCACGGCGAAATATGGATCATATTGATGCAAATGAGAGCATCGACCGCCTTTACCGGCCAGGCATCCAGCATCACGTCAAGATGCAGCGGCGGCAATATATTGGGCGTTTCGCTGGACGCGACCCAGGCGGCGATGGATTTCAGGCCGTCGATGTTCACATCACTTGGCTGGAACGTGAGATCCGGCAGGTTCCGCGCGAAATGAATGACATGCTCGCCGCTGCCGCTGGCGATTTCCAGCACTGTGCCACTGTCGGGAAGCACGCGCCGCAGTACCTCAAGAATGGGATCGCGGTTGCGCTGCGCTGAGGGCGCCTGCTGCCGGAAATCGATCATGAGGGGCGCCTCACCTCACCTG
>CAYOYT010000342.1:0-3482 GCA_964408245.1 uncultured Dongia sp.
GTGTGGGCTATATTGTATATGCCAGCGGCAAAACACTTGGACGGCTCGGCAATCGTGGGTCGGCGGCGAGTCTGCTCATCGATACCCATGTGCGCGAGGATGCGATCTCGCTCTACGGCTTTGCCGATACGGTTGAGCGCGACTGGTTCCGTGCTCTCCTTAACATTCAAGGTGTAGGTGCCAAAGTGGCACTCAGCATCTTGACCGTTCTCCCACCGGACGAACTGGCCCACGCTATTGCGGCGCAGGACAAGGCGGCGGTTGCACGCGCCAATGGCGTCGGTCCGAAGCTCGCGCAACGCGTTGTCTCGGAAATGAAGGATAAGGCCGGCGGCATCGGTCTCGGCGCAGTGCTGGCCAGCGGCGAGATTCCGGTGGCGATCGCCACCGACAGCGCCGATGGTCCGATGAACGACGCAGTCTCAGCGCTGATCAATCTTGGCTACCGCCGGGCCGAGGCCTATGGCGCAGTCGCTAAGGTGATGCAGAAGCAGGGTGGCAGTGTCGGTCTCAATGAGTTGATTGTCTATGGCCTCAAGGAGCTCGTGCAATGAGTTCTGTTGAGAACCGCGTAGTCACGCCGGAACGAGCCGAGGCAGACAATAGCGAACAGAGCCTGCGCCCATTGGCGCTTGGTGAATTCATTGGTCAACAAAAGTTGCGTGAGAATCTCGCCATCTTTATTGAAGCCGCCAAGGCGCGCGGTGAAGCGCTCGATCATGCGTTGTTCTACGGCCCACCAGGTCTTGGCAAGACGACATTGTCGCAAATCGTGGCGCGAGAACTTGGCGTTGGCTTTCGTGCGACTTCCGGTCCGGTGATTGCGCGGGCAGGGGATCTTGCCGCCTTGCTTACCAATTTGCAGCCGCGTGACGTCCTGTTCATCGACGAAATTCATCGCCTGTCGCCAGCGGTAGAAGAAATTCTCTATCCGGCCATGGAAGATTTCCAACTCGACCTCATTATCGGTGAAGGCCCGGCCGCACGCTCTGTCCGCATTGACCTGCCGAAATTTACTCTCGTTGGTGCGACGACACGGCTCGGTATGATCACAACGCCATTACGCGAGCGTTTCGGTATTCCGTTGCGCCTTAATTTCTATACCCATCTGGAGCTGGAACTGATCGTGCGCCGTGGTGCCCGTGTGCTTGGCCTCGATCTTGACGATAGTGGCGCCGCAGAGATCGCCCGCCGCGCGCGCGGGACGCCGCGCGTCGCCGGCCGCTTGCTGCGCCGTGTGCGCGACTTTGTAATCGTGGCGAAAGTCGGTCGTGTCGAGGCAAAGCATGCTGATCAGGCGCTGACGCGGCTTGAGGTCGATCAGCTCGGCCTCGATGCCATGGACCGGCGCTATCTCACCTGTATCGCCGAAAATTATGACGGCGGGCCGGTCGGCGTCGAGACGATGGCGGCCGCCTTGTCGGAACAGCGCGACACGATCGAAGATGCGATTGAGCCCTATCTTATTCAGCAGGGCCTGTTACAGCGGACGCCACGCGGCCGCATGTTGACCTTGAACGGCTATAAGCATCTGGGCTTGAAACCTGCGAGCCACGCTTCACAGGCCGATCTTCTCGAACCTGCGATTGGGGAGGACGAGCTGTGAGCATTCTTCAATTGCTACCCTGCTCTCTAACTCTCCCCCTCAAAGGGGGAGAGGACTGTAGTAAGATTAAGTACGGCGACGAGTGCTTTTCTCCACCCTGCTCCCTTGAGAGGAAAGGTCGGGGAGGGGGGTGTTCTCGATGACTCTCACCGCCTTGAACACAAATGCTGCGACTACGCATCATCATCCGATCCGTGTCTACTACGAGGACACGGATGCGGGTGGGATCGTCTATTACGCTAACTATCTTAAGTTTGCGGAGCGGGCGCGCACAGAGATGCTGCGTGATGCAGGCTTTCATCACACAGCGATGATGCAGGGCGACGGATTATTGCTTGCCGTTCGGCGCGTGACTGCTGAGTATCTGCGCTCGGCTAGGCTTGACGATGCGCTGGATGTGGTCACACGTGTGGTTGGCCTCGGCGCTGCTACCATCGAGATCGAACAATCCATCCGGCGCGACGGGCATGAGCTCTGCCGCGTGGTTGTAACCATCGCTTGCGTGGGACGGGACGGTAGGCCGGCACGGCTGCCGGCCTCGTTACGTGCGGCGCTTTCCGTGAACATATCAGCCTGAAGAAGTGAAGAAGAAATATGGATCCGCAACAACCAGCACCTTCCGCGACACCCGTTGCCCCAGTTTCGGGTAATGTCATTGATGGGGTCAACGCCGCCGCTCAAAACGCTGTCGGCTTGCCGAGCGCGGCTAGCCACGACTTGTCTGTCTGGACCTTGTTCTTGCAGGCGGACTGGATCGTCAAAGGTGTTATGCTGTTCTTGCTCGCTGCTTCGATCTGGAGTTGGGCGATCATTTTCGACAAAGTCATCCGGCTACGCCGTTTACGCGAGCAGGCCCGCCAGTTCGAGGAATCGTTTTGGTCCGGCGGCTCGCTTGAGGAACTCTATGATCGGATCGCAAACCGTCCGGTCGATCCAATGTCGTCGATCTTTGTCGCCGCTATGCGCGAATGGCGTCGTTCGGCAGCCAAGGGCTTACTTGCCTCCGAGCAGTTCCGTGAGAGCCTTCAGGACCGTATCGAGCGCGTCATGAACATCACGTTGGGCCGCGAGATGGATCAGATCGAGCGCTACATGGGTTTTCTCGCTTCTGTCGGCTCAGCTGCTCCCTTTATCGGCCTGTTCGGTACAGTCTGGGGCATCATGAACTCCTTTGCCGCCATCGCCGGTTCGAAGAATACGACGCTTGCGGTGGTCGCCCCTGGCATTGCGGAAGCGCTGTTCGCAACGGCGCTGGGCCTCGTCGCTGCTATCCCGGCGGTGCTCGCCTACAATAAGCTCTCTGGTGATATCAACCGCTATGGCAACAGGCTCGAAGCTTTCGCGGGAGAGTTTGGCGCGATCTTGTCGCGTCAGCTGGAGGAGAAGCACTAATGGCAGTCAAACTCGGCGCCGGGCATCCGTCGCGCGGGCGAGCGGCGCGGCGTAAGTATTCGCCGATGGCCGATATCAACGTGACGCCGATGGTCGACGTCATGCTGGTGCTGCTCATCATTTTCATGGTGACGGCACCGCTATTGTCGGTCGGCGTCGAAGTCGAGTTGCCCAAAACCAGTGCCGAGGCGATGGCTAATCCTGACGAGCCCCTGGTTGTTACTGTACGCTCCGACAATGTTGTGTTCCTCCAGGAAACCCAGATCGGCATCGAAGAAGTAGGGCCGCGGCTCAAAGCAATCACGGTGAATAAGCCGGACACAATTATTTACGTTCGTGGCGATGCTGCGGCAAACTGGGACGGTATTGCCCAAGTTTTGGCGGAATTGCAGGCTAATGGTTTTAACAAGGTCGGTATTGTGACCGATACCAAAGCCAGTGGTACGACTGGCGCGCCAGCAAATAAGTAGAACTGATGTAATGC
>CAYOYT010000343.1:0-3473 GCA_964408245.1 uncultured Dongia sp.
CCTCAACCCCTCTCCCCATTTCATGGGGAGAGGGGTTGAGGTGAGGGGTTCTTCGTACCTGCGAGATCCATCATGACCGAACTTACCGACCACCAGCTAGAACGCTATGCCCGCAACGTCATTCTCGATGAAGTGGGCGAGATGGGGCAGCTGAAACTGCTTGCCACGAAAGTTCTGGTAGTCGGCGCCGGCGGGCTTGGCGCGCCGCTCCTGCTTTATCTCGCGGCAGCCGGAATCGGCACCATCGGGATCATCGATGACGATACGGTCGATATAACGAACCTGCAGCGCCAAGTCATTCATGATGACGCGTCGGTCGATCAGCCCAAGGTCGAGAGTGCCGCGAAGCGCTTGCAGGCACTCAACCCAGATATCACGATCGATCCTATCAACGCGCGGCTCACGCCTGAAAATGCGCAAGACATCATCACCCGCTACGATGTCGTCGCCGATGGCAGCGACAATTTTACCACGCGCTATCTCCTCAATGACCGGTGCTACCGGCTCGGGAAGCCGCTGGTATCGGCAGCGCTCCTGCGCTTCGAGGCACAGCTATCGACCTTCAAGGCGCATCTTGGGGATCCCCATCCCTGCTATCGTTGCCTTTTTCCGGAACAGCCGCCGGAAGATCTCATTCCTCGTTGCGAGACAGCGGGCATTCTGGGTCCCGTGGCGGGTGTTATGGGGTCATTGCAAGCTACCGAAGTGCTGAAGGAAATCCTCGGTATCGGCGACAGCCTCTCCGGTCGACTTATCATGTTCGATGCGCTCTCACCCGCTTTCCGCGAAGTGAGGTTCAAGCGCGATCCGAACTGCATTACCTGCGGCCGCTGATCAAAGATTCTCTTTCTTTCGCTGCGCCGCGATGAAGGCACGGCCTTTTGCCGAGAGTTTTTTCAAAGTCGGTGCATCGTCATCAAGTACGCGCCATACCGGCGTGATCTTGCCGATCGGCACACCGCGCGCGTGATCCTCGATTGCTACCTCGGCGCAGGTTCTGAGGTGGTAGCCGGTATAGACCGGGCAGCAGCCATCCGCCTTATGGCGCCACGCGAGTGTGGCGCGCATATCCACATTGGCGACAAAGCTACCCTTGGGTAAGGCGCGGATGAAATCGTCAATGAGCCGTATGGACGGGAGCAGCATGCGCCCGCCCTTATCGACACCCGCGCGTGTCACATACATGATCTTCACCTGATGCGGCGTCGCATCGGCAAGCTTTTCGTGCCAGGTCCTCGCCATGCTCACACTCCTAGTATAGTACTGAGAATAGCTCTGGCCAGCTTGATAAATCTTGCGCAAAGGGCGCTACAGAAAGACTACCCGAAAAGGATTCCCACATCTCGGGTCGTCTTGATTACAGCAGCGCTTCCAGTACGCGGTCCGGTGGCTTATGACCGTCAACAAAGGTCTTGATGTTGATGATGACCTTCTCGCCCATGTCAACACGACCTTCGAGCGTGGCGGAACCCATATGTGGCAACAGCACGACATTGTCGAGCTTCAGGAGCTTTGGGTTCAAGGCTGGTTCGTGCTCGAAAACATCGAGACCCGCACCGGCGATCTCGTGCTTGTCTAGCATTCGGGTAAGAGCATTCTCATCCACCACCTCGCCGCGCGCGGTGTTGACGATATAGACATGCTTCTGCAGCAGCTTCAGGCGTCGCGCGGAAAGCAGGTGGTAGGTTGCTGGCGTATGCGGGCAGTTGATGGAAATAATATCCATCCGCGCCAACATCTGATCGAGGCTTTCCCAATAGGTGGCCTCTAACGCCAGCTCGATCGCCGCATTGACACGGCGGCGATTGTGATAATGAACCGACAGGCCGAAGCCCTTGGCGCGGCGAGCAACCGCCTGGCCGATGCGGCCCATGCCGATGATACCAAGACGCTTGCCGTAGATGCGGTGGCCCAGCATGCTCATGGGAGCCCAGCCCTGCCATTTGCCCGAACGGATGAGACGCTCACCCTCCGAGACGCGGCGCGCGGTCGCGAGTATCAGTGCCATGGTCATGTCGGCCGTGTCCTCGGTGAGAACGCCGGGCGTGTTAGTGACCGTGATACCGCGCTGGCGGGCGGTGGCCAGGTCGATATGGTCGACACCGTTACCGAAGGAGGCGATGAGGCGCAATTGCGCCCCGGCCTGGGCAAGGACGCCGGAATCGATGCGATCGGTGACAGTCGGCACCAGGATGTCGGCCACCTTGACCGCCTCGATAAGCTCGGCCTGGCTTAGCGGGTGGTCATCGAGGTTCAACTTCACATTGAACAGCTCCATCATCCGCGTTTCGATGACGTCGGGTAGTTTCCGCGTCACCACCACCAAAGGCTTCTTGCTCATTGCTTCACTTTCTAACGGCACGGAGCAGTTGTCCGCTTCCTAAAGAGAAGTCGTAGCAAGCTGCTGGGTTCGTTGTCGAGGGGTTGGTCCTGCCACCAGCATTCCATCGTTGAGAAGTTACCAGTGCAGGCAAGCCCTGGCCCAAATACGGCTGCGATTGACGCAGACGAGCCGTTCCCCAGACCACCGTCGGGTTCAATGGCTTGACCCCTGGGGTTTGGCCCCCTGGACTTGAGCGGAGACTTAACCCTGGGGACTTGACCCGGGCCGATTGCCCCTATATCGCGTGGATATGCACGCGAATCGGACCAATTACATGACATTTTCAAGCATTCTTCATCGGCTGGCATTCATTATCGCTCTCGCTGCCGCCTGGTTTGGCGTCACTCCCGCGTTAGCGCAAGACAAACTGCCCCTGCCCCGCTTTGCCAGCCTGCAATCGGGCGAGGTCAACATGCGCAGTGGTCCAGGCGAAACCTATCCGATTATGTGGACTTACCAGCGGGCCGGTCTCCCCATCGAGATTATCGAGGAATTCGATATCTGGCGCCGGGTCCGGGATCATGACGGCGTGGTGGGCTGGGTGAAATCGACCCTGTTGGTCGGCAAGCGCCATGTCATCGTGCGCGACAGCCAACGCCCTTTGCGTGAGACAGCCGATGCCGGCGCCAGGCCCGTGGCCCTTGTCGACCCCGGCGTGGTCCTCAAAGTCATCGAATGCAACGCCGAATGGTGCCGGCTCGATGCGCAGGGCCATAAAGGCTGGATGATGAAGACTGAATTCTGGGGTGTCTACCCGCAGGAAATACTGGAAGATTAATCCGAACGCACTGCCCTGAAAACGCTGGCCTGAAAACGCTGGTCTGAACACACTTGTCTGAACACACTGGTCCAGCCCAACGCATAGGGCAGCCTGTCAATCGAGATCGCTAGAAAGCGTCGCCCGCGACTCTTCGCTCATCACCGCCATATGGCCATAGGCTGGATGTTCGAAGCCGATGATAATCTGTGCGTCTATTTTTTTGAAGGCGGCGACCGCATCCTCGTCGAAGGGGAAGTGAATGAATTGTACCGATGATGCCTTGCCAGCTTCATTCGTGCGATCCTGATCTTTCTCAGGCAGGCCCCTCAC
>CAYOYT010000344.1:0-3470 GCA_964408245.1 uncultured Dongia sp.
CGAAATTTATGACCGCACTTTTGCGCGCCAGATTGAAGCGGAAGTCGAGCGCAAGCGTGGAAAAGCCTTCACCCTGAAACAGCTGCGTCGCCGGTCTTTCCTCATCCGCTTGCGCGACCGAGCGGCCCGTCTTTTACTGCCCTACCTTTGATTCTATTGGCCAGGCATCCACTTACTTCACCCAGAACACTCCGGTAGTTTGGCCAGCGATGTCCAGAGAGAACGTTAGGAAGCAGCGTTTTTTAGGCGCGGCTTACCAAGACTTCGATCGGATGATGGTCCGAGGGCCCGCGGCCGAGCACACGGGCGCTGCTGCAATGGAGGTCTCGGATCAGGCAGCGATCAAGTCGCGTCCTAAGCTTGTGTGTGGGGTCGCGCGGTCCCACCTCGGAGAATCCATTTAGCGCAATCGGCCCAATGGCATTGCAATCACCAATGATGATGGTTGGCCCCTGTGTTGCGTCGGCAATGGCTTTAAGTTGCCGACGATTAAGCATCTGCCCGTGCGAAAGATGCACATTGGCGATCGAGATGCCGTCGAGCTTGAGAATTTGGGCAAGGCGCGGTGGCACCCGCAGCGGGAAAGGAGAAAGGGGCAAAGGGATAGAATATCCCTCAGCCAATTCGTGTGGCGACCAGAAGGCGAGGCCGTAGACACGTTTTTGCATTTCCTGCCAATGGAAATGGCCGCCTACGCGTTGTGGCAGCGCCTCAAGTGGGCGTTTAGCCTCCTGCATCAGCAGTAGGTCAGGTTGCTCGGCTTCGATGAGACTGGCGAGATCGCCTACCAGTGCACCACCTCGATGCCAGAGATTCCAGCTAATTACTTTCATAGGCTTGGACATTCCCCTTACGCATCTCTTTCCGGATGATCATAACAAGGAATGCATTCGGCGCGACCCCGTTCCGTCGCGCGTGAGGGTCGCCTTGAACATCATTCTGCTCTAAAGGAAGACAGGTTAGAAACCGATAAAGCCGGAACACTTTGCCCCGGCATGCCTTCCAGGAGCCCAAATCCCATGAGTCTCATGGCCCTGTTGATCTTCTCCGGCGTCTATGCCCTGGCGGTGCTATCGCCGGGACCGGGCGTTGCGGCCGTGCTGGCGCGGGCTCTGGCCACAGGCTACCGCCGCACCATGCCCTTCATCGCGGGCATCGTCTGCGGCGATCTTTTCTGGTTCGGCTTGGTGGTGAGCGGCCTGACGGTCCTTGCCCATAATTTCTATTATCTCTTTGCCGCCATCAAATATATCGGTGCAGCCTACCTGCTCTATCTGGCCTGGAAACTGTGGCGGGCGCCGGCCAGGATGCCTGAGGATCAGAGTTATGCCCATGGCGAAGGCTTGCGACTGGCGCTTTCTGGCTTTTCTATGACCATTGGCAATCCGAAGACCATGGTCTTCTTCCTCGCCATCCTGCCGCAAGTGGTGGTGCTGGATGAAATGCGCTGGCCGGCTATCCTTGAACTCTGCGTGCTGATGGTTATCATCCTTTTTGCCGTCATGATGGTCTATGCCGTGCTGGCCGCGAAGGCACGCGCGCTCATCGCGTCACCCCAGCACATGCGGATGGTGAACCGGACGACCGGCGCGGTGATGGCGGGTGTCGCTGTCGCCGTGGTGGCGCGCTGATCATGGCACCGCGCAATATCGCTGAGATCGCTAGCTACCATGCACATATCTATTTTGAGGGTGCAGCTCAGCGGGCGATTGCTTTGGATTTGCGTGACCGCATCGCAGAGCGTTTCGTGGTGTCCTTGGGGCGCGTCCATGACGGCCTTGTGGGGCCTCATGCGCGGCCGATGTATCAGGTCAGTTTCGACATTCCAACGTTTGCCCAATTAGTGCCCTGGCTGATGCTCAATCGCGGGGGACTCCCGATCCTAATCCACCCTAATACAGGCCGTGAACGCCACGACCATCTCGATCAGGGGCTGTGGCTTGGCGAAATCTTGCCGATCATCAATCAGGACATCTTGCAGGACCAGACGGAGGCGGAAATGGCGCGGGTACCCAATACCGTCCCGACCTTGGCTCCTTAATAATCACGCGCACAATGCATGATCTCTTCGCGGCAAGCCGGGAAGAACTAGACGCGGGCGCCTCTTTGCTGCATGGCTTTGCCGAAGCTGCGGCACCAGCTCTTCTTGCCGGGATCTCTGCCGTCGCCGATAAGTCACCGTTCCGCCATCTGGTCACGCCCGGTGGTTTTCGCATGTCCGTCGCCATGACCAATTGCGGTGACTATGGTTGGGTTTCCGACCGGCGCGGCTATCGCTATGATAGGCTCGATCCGCAAAGTGGGCAGAGCTGGCCGAGGATGCCGGATGTGTTTTTGGAGGTCGGACGGCAGGCGGCCATGGCCGCTGGCTATGACAACTTCCAGCCTGATGTCTGCCTTATCAACCGTTATACGCCTGGCACGCGCCTCACCTTGCACCAGGACCGTGATGAGGGTGATTTCGCGCATCCAATTGTATCGATCTCGCTGGGGATTCCCGCCATCTTTCAGTGGGGTGGGCTTGCGCGTGGCGACAAAACGCGGCGTTATCAGCTCCATCACGGCGACGTCGTCATTTGGGGCGGCCCTTCCCGGTTGCGGTTTCACGGCATAGCCCCCCTGAAAGAAGGGGTGCATCCCATGACCGGCGATATCCGCTTCAATCTTACTTTCCGTCGCGCCCGGTGAGACATCATTCTTTAGTCTCGAACGACATTTGACACTCGCTTGCATATTGATCAATTTTTTCTGCAACAGCGATGCGCTTTCAGATCAAGGAAGCCACTCCAGAAGAATTCAAGAAAGAAAGTAGGAGGAGGCGATGCCTTATATCGATGCGTTTGTAATTCCGGTGGCGAAGAAGAATGTCGCTGCCTACCAAAAGCTTGCACGCAAGGCGGCGAAGGTCTTTCGTCAACACGGCGCGCTGGAGGTGCGGGAATATGTCGGCGATGCGCTCGACAGCAAATTCGGCTTGCCGTTTCCTAAGCTAGCCAAATTGAAGAAGGGCGAGACGGTGATCTTTTCCTGGATCGTCTTTAAGTCCAAGGCGCATCGCGACAAGGTCAATGCCAAAGTCATGACGGATCCCCTCATGGATATAGACATGTCGCAACTGCCCTTCGATGTGAACCGCATGTCGGTGGGTGGCTTCAAGCTACTGGTGGCGGGCTGAACGCCAATCCTTATTCCCAGGTGGCACTCCAATGTCGGCCTTTCTCACCGCCATAACGCCCAGCGCTCAGCCGTTGGGCGTCTTATCTTGTGACATTCAGATAACAGCGCGGAAGAATTTTAAGATTTATGTCAGCTTAAGCTCAGATTCTCTCTTGTCAGCTTCCAGTAAGGAAAGCTATTGGAATGCTCTGCCAGCGCAGATTGGGGCGCTCTAGCGCATTATAAATACTAATTAATTTCTGACGCGCGAGGATGGCGCGGGTCGGAAAAGGGGTCGAAAATGCCGGATTCGC
>CAYOYT010000345.1:0-3457 GCA_964408245.1 uncultured Dongia sp.
TGAATCGCCCGCCGAGGCGCTTTTGAAGCTTCTGACCGGCGCCAATGAAACTGTCAGCCTTCCTTATGCGACTGAGGCAGGGCAGTTCCAGCAGGCCGGCATGTCGGCAATCGTCTGCGGTCCCGGCCATATCGCGCAGGCGCATCAGCCTGATGAATTCATCGACAAAGAACAGCTAGCGGCGGGCGACGCGTTCCTGCGCCGGCTGATCGACTGGGCACGGGCGAATTAACAGGACGATGAGATCGATAGGGCCATGAGATTGACTGGGCTATGAGTCTATTGCGTCAATATCGCCGCTTTGCGGTGCCGGATCTCACGCGTTATCGCCGTTTCATTGTTGCGGGTCATCACGTTGGCTGGCTGAAGCCTGCCTTGATACAGGAGCTTGCCCGGCGGTCCGATATTTTTCGTCTCTGTGACAACGATCTGGAAATGCATCCGGCCCTAGTGGATGCCGATATGCGAAGCGCGGCCATGGCGCGTGTCCTTGCTGATTTTCGCGCGACAGGCCGTGTTCCCGGCTGGCGCAATGAGCTCTATCCGGTGAATCAGGGATTTGGCGAGGCGCCCCTTCTTGTGATGGAACGTGCCGCGGCGCCACTCTTCGGCGTGCTTGCTTATGGGGTCAATCTCAACGGTTTTGTTGGCCGGGGTTGGGAAATGAAGATCTGGGTGGCGCGCCGAGCTTCCACAAAATCTGTCGACCCCAATATGCTGGATCTGGTGGTCGGCGGCGGTCAGCCGCTCGGCCTGACGCCGAGCGAGAATTTGTTGAAGGAATGCCGAGAAGAGGCAGGGATTCCCGCCGATATCGCTGAGCGCGCGCGCGCCGTCAGCATAACAACTCTGCTGGTCGAGGCGGCAGAAGGTCTGCGTGTTGGCCAGCAGTTCAATTTCGACCTCGAATTGCCGGCAAGTTTCCAGCCGAAGACTGAGGACGGCGAAGTCGCGAGCTTTGAGTTGATTTCGGTCTCCGAACTGATTCACCGTCTGCGGTCAGCCGATGAATTCATGTACGACATCGCCCTCGTCCTTATCGATTTTCTGATCCGCCATGGCTTTGTTGGCCCTGAGGAGTCAGATTATCTACCGCTTATTGCTGGCCTGAGGCAGCCCATCCCCTTCATGCGAGGATTGATAGGATGAGCCTCATCGAACGCATTGACGCTTGCCATCGCCATGACCTGTTGCGCTATGTGCCTTTCGGTGTCGGCGCCACGCAGGTTGGCCATATGCGGCAAGATCTCGCCAGAGAATTGCGCCGCTTCCCCAGCGTCTTTCGCGTCGGTAGTGATGAGGTGCGCATCGCCGAACATCTTGACCGTTTCGACTACCGCTCGGCGGCGATCGATTCCGTCATGCGCGAGTTACGGCAGGAAGGTTTTATTCACGGATGGCGCGATGAGCTGTTCACAATCGCCGCTGAATACGGAGCCGAACCTCTGTTCGATTTGGAGCGTGCCGGCGTGCCGCTTTTCGGCGTCAAGGCTTACGGTGTTCATCTCAACGGATATGTTCGTCGCGACGACAAGATCTGGCTCTGGGTTGGTAGGCGGGCTGCCAACCGACCGATCGAACCAGGCAAGTTGGATCATCTGGTGGCCGGTGGGTTGCCGTCGGGTGTCAAACCTTTCGACAACCTTATCAAGGAAGCTGCCGAGGAAGCCTCGATTCCTAAAGAATTAATGCGACGGGCGCGCCCCTGCGGTGCCTTGAGCTATCGTATGGAGCTCGATGGTTGCTTGCGTGATGACACGATCTTCGCCTACGACCTCGAATTACCGGCGGATTTTGTGCCAAAGAACCATGACGGCGAGATTGCGGATTTCCGCCTCCTGCCACTCTTAGAAGTCGAACGTGTGCTCGCCGAAACCGATAATTTCAAATTCAATGTCGGGCTCGTCATCATCGACTTCCTCATCCGCCACGGCTACCTGACGCCGGACCGCCCCGATTACTCCGCGCTAGCGCTCGGTCTGTCGCGGAGCTTTAGGCGGCGTTGATGTGCTGCTGCAATTCCGTCCAGCCACGCCAAATCATGTCGACCGAAACATATAAGATCACGGCAAGGCCAACATACGCGATCCAGTGGAAGCGCTTCAGCAGCTTGGCGATGAACGTCGCTGCGACACCCATGAGTGCCACCGACAGGATCAAGCCGAAAATCAGTACATTCGGGTGATCATGCGCGGCACCAGCGACTGCCAAAACGTTGTCCAGAGACATTGACACATCGGCGATGATGATCTGGATGACGGCCTGGCTCATGGTTTTTGCGGGTGCTGCCCCAGGTAATGCAGATTCGCCCTCTGCAAGCTCTTGCTTTTCCGCTGTCGTCAACTCCTCGCCCTGGCGCATTTTCTCCAGTCGGCGTTCACGGCGCTGATGTTCAAGTTCGCGCCAGAATTTCCAGCACACCCATAGCAGGAGAATGCCACCGGCGAAGGTCAAGCCGATGATGGCGAGCAGGTAGCTTGTTCCTAGTGCAAAAAGAATGCGTAGGACGGTTGCTGCCGCGATACCGATCAAAATCACCTTGCCGCGCTGATGGGCGGCAAGTCCCGCAGCGGCCAAGCCGACGACGATCGCATTATCGCCAGCGAGGACAAGGTCGATGAGAATGACTTGGATGAACGCTGCGACTTCTGGGCCGAGGAATGAGAATGAAAAATCCATGATTAAAGCTGCTTCATTGAGGTTGGTGTTTCATAGATTATGAGGAGGACGAAGGAAAGCCGGCAAGAGCCCGTATTTCGCTGGGCGTCGCGCCGTTATCGCGCAGTGACCTGATGCTGGGCGCTTCGGCCCGCTTTGCTAACCGCGCTCCCTTATCGTCTGTCAGCAATGGGTGATGGGCATAGGCGGGTGTGGGAAGATCAAGCAACGCTTGTAGCAGGCGGTGAACATGTGTCGCGGGTAGCAAATCCTCCCCCCGCGTCACAAGTGTTACGCCTTGCAATGCATCGTCGACGGTCACGCAAAGATGGTAGCTGCAAGGAAATTCGCGCCGCGCTAGCACCACGTCACCGAGCTGTTCCGGTTGCGCTGTAATGGCTCCCTGACGCTCCTCGTCAATATGGAGATGGCCGGTCAGCGCATGAGCCTTCGCGGCGTCTAGGCGTAGCGCAAAAGCGGCCCCTTCGGCTATGCGTTGGGCGACCTTGTCAGTCGGGAGGTTCCGGCAAGTTCCGGGATAGAGCGAGTCTTCAGGTCCATGCGGGGCAGATTGGGCGGCAGCGATGTCTTTGCGCGTACAAAAACAGACATAAAGAACGCCCATTGCCTGGAGGCGCGAGATAGCGGCTTTGTAATCGGCGAAATGTTCGGATTGCCGCCGCACAGGGCCATCCCAATCCAAGCCCAGCCAAGTGAGATCCGCCACCACGGCGGCATCGAATGTAGGCCGGCACCTTGTCCGATCGATATCTTCCATGCGCAACAGAAACCTTCCCCC
>CAYOYT010000346.1:0-3431 GCA_964408245.1 uncultured Dongia sp.
GGCGCAAAGTGCCTTGCAGCTGGTCTGCGCCCGCGCCAAGGAACGCTCGATCTCGATACTGACCGAAGTGCGCATAAAGCTGCGCCAATTGGGAACGATGCGCTCCCTCAATAAAGAAGGCCTGTGGCAGGAGCCTGGCGATGTGATGCGCCAGCGCTGCCCAGACGAATTCCTGGTGCCCGAAGCCGGCCAGCCCTTGCCGGAACCCATTATCAAGCCCGACATACCGGGAACCATGCCCTCCATCGAGATACCTGCGGTACCAACGCCTGAAGTCCCCGGCGTCACGGCTCCCTCTATGACGATCCCGGACATCACGTCACCCCGGAAATTCGATCCGACCAGGCCGCAACCCATGGAAATCGTACCCCTCCAGATCATTCCCCCTTTGCCACAATGAGGAAATTGCCCCAGCCGTTGCTTTTCGGTAAAAAGAACCTAATCGACCGGCTTTTCCCTTTCGGAGACTAAATCATGGCCAATCAGCCCGGGTCGCTCAACGACCAGATCCTTGCCAATCGTCAGCAAACCTGGAACGGCATCGGCCGCTTGCTTTTCTGGGGCACCATCTATGCCCTGTTGCTGGCGCTGGTTACGACGCTACACGCAATCAACGGCCCGTCGGTCGGCCTCAGTATTTTCTCGGTCATCGTTATCATCGGCGGCTTCTTGGCCGTCGTGGTCTCGGTCAGTCGGAAATAACACCATCGATCAGCGGACACAAGAAAACGGCGCCGCGGGAAAGCCCAACGGCGCCGTTTCTATTTTGTGTCCGAATGTTCCGAAGAACCCCTCACCCCAACCCCTCTCCCCAGAGAGGCGAGGGGTTGGGGTGAGGGGCCTTTACGCCTATCCAACAATGTCGGCGCCGGCGAAAAAGTAAGCGATCTCTATCGCCGCATTTTCAGCACTATCCGACCCATGGACCGAATTGGCTTCGATCGATTCGGCAAATTCCTTGCGAATGGTACCTGGCGCGGCATTGGCCGGGTTGGTGGCACCCATGATATCGCGGTTTTTCAAGACAGCACCCTCGCCTTCCAGCACCTGAACGATGACGGGGCCAGACGTCATAAACTTCACCAAATCGCCATAGAAGGGTCGCGCGGCGTGGACGTCGTAGAACTTCTTCGCCTGGGCCTCGGTCATATGGATGCGGCGCTGAGCGATGATCTTGAGGCCGGCTTCCTCGAACTTGGCGTTGATCTTGCCCGAAAGATTGCGGCGGGTGGCGTCCGGCTTAATGATCGAGAACGTACGTTCGATGGCCATGATTTTCCTCATGTCTGGAGTTGCGGGCAGCGGGCCTTGTAGCCGGCACCCCTTGGCGGAATTCGGGCTGGCTTATATACAACTCAGCCGCGGGAAACAACTTGGGGTACAACCGAGTCCCGGCAACGCTTGCGCCGACCTACACAGAATTTAAAGAAGTTTCGCTAGAACAACATGTTAACGATCAATAACCTCACCTATCGTATCGCTGGACGCGAGATCTTATCGAATGCCAGTGTTTCCGTTTCCGCCGGCCACCATGCTGGCTTGGTCGGGCGCAACGGCGCCGGTAAATCGACCTTGCTGAAACTCATTACCCGCGATCTCCATGCCGATTCCGGTACCATCGATGTACCGAAATCATGGCGCGTGGGGCGGCTGGAGCAGGAAATGAAGGATCAGGGCCGCAGCCTGATCGATTGCGTGCTGGCGGCCGATACCGAACGCACCGAGCTGCTGGCGGAGGCCGAGCATGCGACGGACGCCAATCGCATTGCGGAGATCCACGCACGCCTCACCGATATCCAGGCCCATAGCGCGGAAAGCCGCGCTGCTGAAATCCTCGCTGGTCTCGGCTTCGATGGGACGGCCCAGCTGCGGCGCTTGAGCGATTTCTCCGGTGGCTGGCAGATGCGCGTGGCACTTGCCGCACAGCTTTTCTCCGCACCGGATTTGATGCTGCTCGATGAGCCAACCAACCATCTCGATCTCGAAGCGACTTTGTGGCTGGAAAGTTATCTGAAGAACTACCCCGGCACGATCTTGCTCGTGAGCCATGACCGCGACTTGCTCAACAAGGTGGTGAACCGCATCGTCCATCTCGCACGCGGCGGCATGACGTCTTACGCTGGTGGCTACGACGATTTCGAGAACACGCGACGCCTCCGCATGGAGCAGGACATGGCCATGGCGTCCAAGATCGACGCTCAGCGCAAACACATGCAGGCTTTCGTCGATCGCTTTCGCTATAAGGCATCGAAGGCACGCCAGGCGCAGTCTCGGCTCAAAATGATCGCGAAACTGCAGCCGATTTCGATCGTGGCAGATGAGAAAGGCGTCAATATCAACTTTCCGCAGCCAGAGGCTTTGGCGCCACCTCTCATCACCATCGACCATGTGTCGGTCGGATATGAGCCCGGCAAGCCGATCCTCAAAAATCTTGACTTAAGGCTCGACCCCGACGACCGTATCGCGTTGCTGGGTGCCAACGGCAACGGTAAATCGACCTTCATCAAACTGCTCGCCGGCCGTCTCGATCCTATGAGCGGCACGATGCGCAAATCCCAAAAGATCCGCGTCGGCTATTTCGCGCAGCACCAGACCGACGAGCTGGATCTCGACGCAACGCCGATCCAAGTGATGGCGCGTGCCGCGCCCGAGCTGCTGCCCGACAAGCGCCGGGCGCATCTCGGTCGCTTCGGCTTGGGACAGGATCAGGCGAATACGAAAGTGGCGCAGCTGTCCGGCGGCGAGAAGGCGCGCCTGTTATTGGCGCTGATGAGCCGTCAGGCGCCCAATATCCTGCTGCTCGACGAACCCTCGAACCATCTCGACATCGACAGCCGCCAGGCATTGGTCGAAGCGATCAACGAGTTTGAAGGGGCAGTCATTATCATCAGTCACGACCCGAACCTCATCGAGCTGTCAGCCGACCGGCTGTGGCTGGTGAAGGACGGCAATGTGAAGGCCTTCGATGGTGACATGGACGATTATCGCCGCCAAATCATCAGCGAACGACGCGAGCGGAATCGCAGTGAGAAGAAGGGCGCTCTGCCGGAAAAGGCTTCCGCGCCAAAGCTGGCGGCCGCCCATGGTGCGAGCCAAAGTTCAGCCAAGGCAGAGCCAAAGCCGGCGGCCGTGCCAAAAATCTCTGCCGTGTCGCCGGAGAGAAAAAAAGCGTTGGGCAATGCCGAGCGCGCGGTCAACAAGTTAACCCAGGCCTTGGACCTCATCGAAGCTAAGCTTGCCGATCCATCGCTCTACAACAATGGCGGCACGGCGGAACTGCACACATGGCAGACCAAATACGCGGACGTGAAGAAAAAGCTCGCCGACGCTGAAGAAACGTGGCTGGAATTGAGTGCTGGGTAAGTAGGCCTATTGATAGCTAATCATCCCTATTCGCGTTTTTTATGTCATTCCTGTGAACCACTTCACAG
>CAYOYT010000347.1:0-3418 GCA_964408245.1 uncultured Dongia sp.
GCCTGAGGATCCAGATCAATAACCAGGACCTTCTTGCCACTCTCTGCAAGAGCAGCCGCTAAATTAACTGCAGTTGTGGTCTTTCCAGAGCCACCTTTCTGCATCGCAATCGCTATAACTCTCATAGAAAGCGCTCTATCATAAATGGATGCATTTAAGTCAATTATTCATATGGAGTTTATCCCTGATTCGCCACACTGAAAATCGCATTGATTTAAGAAGTTTGTTCGACATATGTTCTCATGCCAACTTAACCCTGAACCTAGACGCGAACACACGTGAGCCAATATTTTGCCAGAGCAGCACAACAAAGGGCTTCCATCACGCTTAATGGCAACCGTCCGCTGTCAGGTGCAGAAGTGTAAGCATGTCGCACCAATAGACTGGCAGCAAGCAGAGCTGATGTCGCTAGAGATTCTTACCGGCGGCGGAGTAAGGTCATTGCTTAAGCGATTGCTCTGCAGCAGGTGCGGATTTCGGCATGTTTCAATCGAGTTTCAAATGCTGCATTTCGGATTACAGTCATGGGATGGTGTTGGGAACAGAGAAGAGCGACGAAGCAATCCGCCTCCCATCAAGAGGCATCCTTGAATCAAAACGCGATTCCCGCGTCAATCATTTTGTCCACGCCGCCTAACGCGCGCTTACTTCCGCTAAATCTCGATTTCTTGTGTCTCAATTACTTTGATGAAAGACACTAAAGGCGGCTTCACCGATATGCTCAAGGACGTTGCCACCTCGAGGGAAGCCTACTTAGTCGGACATCTGTGGGGATGTAAACAAGGCATAAGTCTTGCTCACCACATCCCCACAGGTCCAACAGTAATAAAAAGTAATCGATATCAATGAGGTATTTGCAGCGTGGTCAGCAACCGAAATACACTCTAACTTCGTTGCCAACCGGTCCAGCAATTCAGGACTGGCTCAGTCAAAGGTGGCGAAAGGGAGGGCCGCCCCACGCTTCTTACGCTCCGAAGGATTCTGGTCAATCGTTAAATCCAAAACATCGCCGTGTGCGGAAGGACCTTCGGTGGGCACGCCATCGGTGAGCACGATAACCCCTCGCACCACCTTCTTCTTACGTTCCGAAGGATTCTGATCAATCGTTAAATCTAAAACATCGCCGTTTGCGGCTTTTGGCGAGACGCTGACGGGCGAGGTTACCTGACCGCTGACGCTGACAGCTTTCTTGGAGAGGTTGGCCTTGGAGGCAGCAGAGTTTATCGAGACCTCGTTACGATCGCTGGCACCCCGAGAATTGCCGGCACCCCGGTCGCTCTTGCCACCGGCACTGGCCCCACCGCCGCTGGCACCTGTGGTCGCAGCATTGGCCGGCATGGCCAACACAGCAATGCAGAGAATGGTGGCTACCGTGCGGGTGATTTGTGACTGGCTAAGATACTTCATGATGCTCCCCATCAAGTTAGAGCTAGTAACTGTACATCTGTATAGACGCACGCTATCTCATTGAGGACGCGAGGTAAATTTTTGCTATCTGCAAAAAAATCGAAACATAATTTAACTATTTATTAACAAGCGACCCGATCAAAATCTCTCCAATCAGTCATCCAACATAGCAAAGAAGTAGTCACCACCTCACGCCGGGCGAAGCGGCGGACTGCAAGGCTTATGATGTGCTGATCAATTTGCCCGCGCGGCAGCCTGGGGCTCTCCTGGCTGATAAAGCCTATGATACCGATGCCATCCGTGCCGATCTGAAGCAACGTGGCATCAAAGCGGTCATTCCACCAAAATCGAACGCGTCTTTGGCCATCTCAAAATCAATCGTGCCATCGCCACACGATATGACCAACTCGCCGAAACCTCAGCATGCTCTTCCTGGCATCAGCCAGATACTGGCTCAAATTTGTCCACGCCGCCTAGCATCATCTGCATTACTCGTCCCCGGCTACCATTCGAGCTACCCGACCGCCAATGTCCATTCGGTTGTCGTCATAGACCAACAATGTTTGAATGTTTCGGTGCCGAGAAAAACGCTGAGCGGCGCGTACGTCGCCCCCCGTGCGATCCAAGGCTTCTGTAATCGCCGTATGGCGTAGGCCATGTGGTCGAAAACCATGTTTCTGACAAAGCTTGTGGACAGCCCGTCCAGTTATTCTCCCGTTGCCCTGACTTGCCCTATCAAAGTTAGGGAAAAGAGGACCTGCATAGTCTCCGCGCAGCTTTAGCCACCCTAAAAGCGCTGCTTGCGTCGCTTGCGGGAGGGATAGAACCTCTTTTTCAGTCTTCCCTTTGCCCAAGATCCAAATAAGCCCTTCTTTAAGCTGAAGATCCGCCAGATCGAGCCCAATTACCTCTTTTCGACGCAGTCCCAGGTCATGGAGGAGGCGAATAATCGCCGCATCTCTCGTTCCCTTGCCATCAGCGCGGTTAAAAGATGACTTGAGAGCATCTTCGAAGCATCTCCGACCAGGCCCTCGTGTATCGCGATAGGTCCGAGCCTTAACGCCTTTCACGTCGAGCTGCCATGGAACAAGCCCGAATGTATTTGCCATCTTTATAATGGATCTAAGGGCCGCCAGGCGGCGGTTGACCGTTGCGGGCTTTAGATCTCGCTCAATCAACCAAGCCCTATAGGCGAACCCTAGGGCGTTAGCAGCGCCATGCTCTAGAGAGAGCAGTCCTCTGGCAGCTTCCCGTAAATCTTGAGCCCTCACGAAGGCCTGAAAATCTCTCAGATCATGCTTATAAGCCTCGACAGTGTTAGCTGAGCGCCCAGCAAAGAAGATTTCAGTAAGGTCAGCAGCAGTGGCTCGAAAGGGTACTACCGCAGCTTGAAAAGTTTCCATATTAGCTCCTATTAGTACATTTATTACAATGTACGAAATGGAAGCATTACACATACCGAAACTTTATCTCAAGTGACGCTTCTTTCATGCCCATCAGGACGGTCCAAACGATCAACGAGTTTGGCCGACCTATTGGTTATTGATGTGATACGGCCCATTCCTGGGCAAGTTCCTGCGCTTTCGCTATTTGGTCGGGAGACATTTGCTTTGCGATTATATCTCTATTCTCGAGAGCCATTTGATTGCCAGCGGCAGCAGCAAGATTGAACCATTTGTGAGCTTGCACATAATTCTGCAGCACCCCATTTCCCTTAGAATACCTAGCTCCAATTTCATTCTGTGCCGGGGGGTTGCCCATTTCCGCTGCTTTGAGCCACCATTTGGCACTTGCCACTGGGTCCGGTACCGTTCCTTGCCCATGCGTGTAAATAAACGCTAAACCCACATACGCATACAAATCGCCGCCCTGGTCTGCTACGTTGGTCCACACCTCAAGTGCTTTTCCATAATCTCGCATGAAATGGCTGCCGTCGTAGTACATTGCGGCCAATAGCGACTGGGCATGCGCGTGGGATTTGGAGGCGGCAGCTTCGTACAGGCGTGCTGCT
>CAYOYT010000348.1:0-3400 GCA_964408245.1 uncultured Dongia sp.
GCTCTCATGTGCCGTTTCCACGACTTTAAGATAGTTGCCTCTATAGAGCGAAGTGTGATCATATGAATGCGAGCTAACCTCGATACTTACCTTTAAGCGCGACAGCCTGATGGCCGGTATCTTACGGCACGTGTCAATTCACTAACTTGCAACCTCATGACGGCCGTTCTCAGGCCCTCTCGTGTTAAATCGGCATTCGCGTCGCGAAGTGTGAGCGACTCTCCAAATGACCTAAGAGACAGATGGCTCTCTGCCTTTTGCCTTTTTTAGGCCGAAGGAACCATCTTGATCTTGTCTTTGATTTCCTCACTCCAGCGTGTCAGTCGTTTCTCACCCTGGGACAGCGATTTACCTATTCGCGAAGAGCTTTTCAGCGTCGATCGCCTAGAACAACATGCAGAGACGCTAGCAGTCGCCCAAATCATATCTGCCAAATCGCATCGCGTGCCGTCCTTGGTTCGCCGTCTGAAAGATAATGCCACCGTTTTGTTGCAGGCACACCAGACCATTGCGAAGGCACTCGATGAGGGCCGATTCATCACGCCAGCCGCCGAATGGTTGGTTGATAATTATCATCTCGTTGCGGCACAGGTCCGCGAAGTGCAAACAGATCTGCCGGACGGATATTATCGTCTGCTGCCCAAATTAACCGATGGGCCCTTTGCCGGCTATCCGCGCGTTTTTGGCTTGGCGTGGGCATTTGTGGCCCATACCGACAGTCATTTCGACCCAGTTGCCTTGCAGCGTTTTGTCCACGCTTATCAGCGTGTCCAACCGCTCACTATTGGCGAGCTCTGGGCAATCGCTATCACATTGCGCATTGTTCTGGTCGAGAATCTCCGGCGATCTGCGGTGCGAATTCTGGCAGCTCGCGCGGCACGCCAGGAAGCGGACAAACTAGCCGATCGCTTGCTCGGCACGAAGAATATTGACGCTGAATCGGTATTGGTCGTCCTGGCCCCTCTGGACGGACAGATGCTGCCAGCTGCTCTTGCCGTCCAGCTGGTTCAGCGATTGCGTGATCAGGATCCCAGGGTAACGCCAGCTCTCGAATGGCTTGAAGCGCACCTCACCCGCTGGAATACATCATCCGAGACAATCGTTCGCGAGGAACAACAGCGTCAAGGCGCGTCAAATCTGACCGTGCGAAATATCATTACAAGCATGCGTCTGGTTTCCGGTGTGAATTGGGCAGATCTAGTCGAAAGCGTCAGTCACGTCGACGCTATCCTTGGTAAAGACAGCCAGTTTCAGGAGATGGATTTCCCAACACGCAACCTCTACCGCAGCGCCATCGAGGAACTATCACGCGGATCGCAAACAACTGAAACGATGATCGCTAAACGCGCTCTGGAGCTTGCTAGAATCTCTAAACTGCAATCGAACACTACTAGCCACACCTCGATGCGACGGTCAGATGATCCTGGCTTCTATCTGATTGCCGATGGTCGAAATGCCTTGGAATCGAGTATTGGATTCCGTGTTGCACTCCGGCTGAGATTTCGCCGTTTCCTTGTCGCCCGCGGTATTGGGTGGTACGTCGCCAGCACAGTGTGCCTGGCCTTCCTACTTCTTATCCTGCCCATACTCGTCTTGGCTGACCATGCCACAAACGAATGGATGATGACATTGCTGGTATGCCTCGGCTTCCTCCCGGCGCTTGACCTCGCTACTGCTTTGATCAACCGCGATGTCACCAAGGGTTTCTCGCCGGTCATCTTACCGGGCATGGAGCTCGCTGATGGTATTCCAGATCATCTGCGCACGATGGTCGCTATACCCATTCTGCTTACAAGTAGAGCCGCAGTAACTGAATATGTCGAACGCCTGGAAATTCATTATCTGACTAGCCCGAAAGGCGCGATCCATTTTGCGCTGTTGTCAGACTGGAAAGATGCCGTTACCGAGCACACCGATAATGACGCAACGCTGCTACAAGCGGCAACTGACGGCATAGCGGCCCTCAATCGCCGTCATCCGACGGGTGGAAATGACAGATTCCTACTCTTACACCGCCGCCGTATCTGGAACGAGGTGCAAGGTCAATGGATGGGTTGGGAACGCAAACGCGGCAAGCTGCATGAGTTGAACCGACTGCTGCGTAACGCATCAGATACCAGCTTCATCGATGTGGACGGTGTAGAAACATACGTCCCGCAGGATGTTCGATACGTCATAACATTAGACTCCGACACCAGGTTGCCGCGCGAAGCCGTCCGGAGGCTTATCGGCAAGATGGCGCATCCGCTTAATCATCCGGCCTTTGACGCTGCCTGCGGCCGTGTCACGAAAGGCTATGGTATCTTGCAACCGCGGGTGACGCCCTCCCTCCCCTTGGACCAAGAAGGGTCGCTCTTTCAGCGCATAATCTCGGGGCCCGGCGGTATCGATCCCTACGCCGCCGCAACCTCTGACCTCTATCAGGATCTGTTCGGCGAAGGCTCTTTCACCGGAAAGGGGATTTATGACCTGGACGCCGTCGACGCAGCTCTTGCAGATCGCATTCCAGAGAACACCATACTTAGCCATGATCTGTTTGAAGGCATTTTCGCCCGCGCCGGTCTTGCGTCGGATATCGAGGTGGTCGAGGAATTTCCGGCACGCTATGACGTGGCGGCCGCGCGACAGCATCGCTGGGTTCGGGGGGATTGGCAGCTGCTGCCCTGGCTGCTACGCCATATCCGCCATGGTGCTGGCACCCGATACAATGCGTTGCCTGCCATGGGATTTTGGAAGATGGCAGACAATCTGCGGCGCTCGCTCGCGGCACCGACGATTTTAGCGGCATTAGTCGTGGGATGGACTCTACCTTTGTCTGCGGCAGCCATTTGGTCGGCATTTCTTCTAACAGCAGTCGCCGTACCGTTACTTACACCTTGGTTTGCCAATATCATCCCGCATCGTTTCAACGTCACACCGCTCAGTCATTTGCGAGCATTAGGCAGCGACCTGCGCCTGATCATCCTGCAAATCATAAGCCAGATCGTTTTCCTTCCGCACCAGGCATGGCTGATGTGCGATGCGATTATACGCAGCTTAACCCGCATCTACATCAGCCATGAGAACCTGCTCGAATGGATGACGGCGGCGCAAGCAAAGGTCGGGCGCAAGCTAAATATCTTCGGATTCGCACGGCAGATGGTCGGCGGCACGATATTAGCTGTTGGTACGGCGCTCGCCCTCGCACTTATCGATACGCCGGCGTTTCCGCTCGCCGTGCCAGTTATTCTTTCCTGGGTTTTCGCACCCGCTACAGCCTACTTGATCAGCCTTTCGCCGCGGGATGCTGGTCGCCTCGCCATTCCGGCACCAGATAAGCAAACCTTGCGCAGTATCGCTCGCCGGACCTGGCGCTATTTCGACGCCTTCGTAACGACAGACGATTGCATGCTGCCACCAG
>CAYOYT010000349.1:0-3394 GCA_964408245.1 uncultured Dongia sp.
GCCATATACTATCTGAATTAGCTACTTCTTTTCGCGGAATTCCTTATGGCAAGCGCCGCAGGCACCTCCGACCTTCTCAAATTGCGCGCCCACGGTCGCTATGTCGCCGCCACCGCCAGCAGAGGCAAGCATCGTTGCCGCCGATTCTAGATCCTTTGCATGGGTCGTGAACGCGTCCCACTTAGTCCAAATATCGGCTTTGGCTTCGTCATCTTCTGTGTCGGAGCCTTTCGGGAAGAGGTCCGGAATCTTGGCTGCGATCTCGGCAATTTTTTGTGCAGGCGCTGTCACGTCAGCCGCTGGGCCGCCGGCGTTGATGACGCCTTTGATTGCCTTCATGTTCTTGCCCAGTTCCTTCATCGCATCCGCGCGGGGCGACTCAGCGGCGACTTGAGCGGCAATGCCTGCCAGAGCTGCGGCAATGGCCGCGGCGCTGATCAGCAGTTTCGTGCGCGTCATTTGGCTTTTCCCTCCAATTTCAGGGTGATGGCTTTCCGAGACCGAGAAGGTAAGCCGATTACGGAATGGCCTAAAGTAGAATGCGTTTTGGCTCACGAGCTTGTGAACCATGCAAGCTTTAACGTCAAATGGGAGAATTGTCATTAAACCGTCATTTTTTATATCGCCTTGACCTCATTACGATCAGATTGGATGCGGGTGGGGGCCATGACAAACCGGGAAATTGAATTGAAGCTGTCGCTGCTTGACGGCGGCGCTGGGCTGAGCCCTGCGGCTCTGCGGCAATTGTTAGGGGCTGCCAAGCCCGCTCATTCTCAAAAGCTTGAAACCACTTACTTCGATACTACAGATGGCTGGCTAAAACGACACGGCATGGCCCTGCGCATTCGCCGTATCGGTCAGCGTCGAATTCAAACCCTCAAGGTGCCAGATGAATCCGTGGCCGGTCTGCAGTCTTTCTTGGAATTCGACGCCGAGATCACACGCGCGCGGCCTCAATTATACGCTGTCAGTGATGCCAGGTTGCGCCGCCGCTTCGACAAAGCACGCCTCTTCGATAAGGTGCGGCCATTTTTTACCACGCGTTTTGTTCGCTCCGCCTGGCTGATCCGGTGCGGTGAGAGTGAAATCGAGGTCGCCTTCGACCGCGGCGAGATCATCGCGCGGATCGGCAAGGTGCCCATAAACGAAATTGAATTCGAGTTGAAGGCGGGCGAGCCAGTAGAGCTGATCGTCTGCGCCGAGCGTCTCGTTGAAGAAATACCGGCACGGCTCGGGCACAGTACCAAGGCGGCCAGAGGATATGCCTTGGTTGCAGGTGACAAGGCGGTACCCGTGCGCGCCAAGCGATTGGAACTGCCACGCAGAAGCAAAGCTGGTGATGCGTTTGCCGCTTTGGCGCGTAATTGTCTGGATCAGTTGCGGGCCAATGAAGCGGCAGTCGATCAATCGGAAGATGACGAGGCGATCCATCAATTCCGGGTCGCCATCCGACGCTTTCGAGCGGGGATAGGTGTCTTTCGCAAACTGATTGATGACAGCGCACACGCTGTGATGTCGATCGACCTACGTTGGCTGCAGCGCCAGTTCGGTCCAGCACGCGATATGGATGTGTTAATCGCAGACACACTCGTGCCAATGCATGCGCGGCTGCGGGGGCAGCCTCTGATTGGCGCGTTGTTGCAAACGGCTGAAGTAGCGCGTGTTGAAATGCGTCATCAGGCGCATCTTGCGCTTGAAAATCCGCGTTATGCGATGATGTTACTGCACATCTATCGCCAGCTGCTGACCAGCAGTTGGCGCGGCACGAGCGACGAGGTAATAGCGACACTTGACATGCCAGCGCGGGACTTTGCCGGTATCTGGCTCAATCGCGCCCATAAGAGACTAATTCGTCTTGGCGGCGAGCATGCCGCTCTTTCTGAGGCCGAGCTTCATCGTTTGCGCCTGCTAAGTAAGAAAATGCGCTATGGCGCACAAGCATTTGGATCGCTTTATAATGCGAGAAAGACCGAGAAGTATCTCACGCATCTTGGCGTCATTCAGAATCAGCTTGGGTCTCTAAATGATGCCGTAGTCGGTCGCCATTTGCTTGTGGGTCTAATCGCTCGGTTGGCGCGCGACAAAATGCTGTCGCCTCAAGAGATCGGTTTGCTGGAGGGAATAGCGCTCGGCTGGCAGTCCCAGCGCATCGCGCGTGATATCGCTGGTTTCCAGCACACTTGGGAGGCTTTTCGTGCTCAGAAGAAGTTTTGGCGTGAGGATTAGTTCTTTGCCAACTGTTTAGGTGTTTTAAAGGCTCGCAAGCGGCCCTGTTCGTTATCAAGTTCCTGCCAGATGGCAATATCGAAATCGATGACAGCCACAGCGCCGGTTGGAAACTTATCTTGCATTTGCGCAAGACATTTAGGGTCGCCTTGCGCCGACAACCAATGCGCCAAGCTGCCGATGCCGGGGTTGTGGCCGACCAGCAAGATCGTTGAAGCGCCCGCGTCCTGAATTTTGCCGAGAACAACAAGCATCTCGCGAGGCAGCGCCAAATAAAGGCACTCTAGCATCTGGGTAGGTACTTGCTTTGGAAGATACGGGCGAACAAGCGCCAATGTCTCCTCAGCGCGCACGGCCGTCGAACACAACACCAGATCCGGAAACAGGCTCTGTTCCTGCAACCAACGACCCATCGCCGGCGCCGCGAGGCGGCCACGATCTGAAAGGGACCGGTCGTGATCAGCGATATTTCCGGCGTCCCAGTCGGATTTAGCGTGCCGCATAAGGATCAGTGTCTTCATTTACCTTTATCTGTCATCAAATTGAAGTAATTGATTTATAAGGAATACCCATCACCAATTGAGTGCTCTATACTGTAGGCGAGGCCGCCATCCTGCGCCAGCAGCGCTTTTCGCAGCGTGCAAGTGGCGGGTGGAGGTATGGAACAGGATTGGACAATACAGGATTCTTCCCGTGGACGACGCACAATTGGTGGACCCAAGATATCAGCCGGACGCCCTAAATCGCTTTATCAATCGTGAACTGTCCTGGCTCGCTTTCAATGAGCGCGTGCTGCAGGAAGCCGGTAACAAAAGCCATCCGCTGCTGGAACGCGTACGCTTCATGTCCATATCGGCTAATAACCTCGACGAATTCTACATGGTACGTGTAGCCGGTCTGCGAGGCCAGGAGCGAGCGCATGTGAACGTTATTTCTGCCGATGGCCTCACACCTATCCAACAATTGGCGGCAATCAATCAACGTTCTGGCGAATTGATGCGCACACAGCAAGGCCATTGGCGCAAGCTGCGAGAAGAATTACGAGAGAGCGGGCTCTCAGTTATCGAGCCATCTGAGGTGACTGGCATTGAGACAGAATGGCTCGACAACCATTTCATGGATCAGATTTTCCCGGTTCTGACACCGATGGCGGTCGATCCAGCCCATC
>CAYOYT010000350.1:0-2278 GCA_964408245.1 uncultured Dongia sp.
AATCGTTTGCTCTCCGAGAGATCTTCCGTAAACAGGGCCAAGATCAACGGGCTCGAAGGCAAGATACTGCCCGGCATCGGCAAGCACCTGTTCCACTTGAGATAAAAGTGTGCCGGCGCCAACCGTCATCACGAGTTCGGCAGGTGTGTAATCGACGATGCCGCTGAATCTCTGCAACGAAACGGGTTTGCCCGCAAACACGCGACCCCAGCCGGCTTTACTCCCATTGCCGTTGAGTGCCAAGGGCTCACCAGCACGAACGATATCGATCAGTTGCGCTTCACTATCAGGTTGCAGCATCAAAATCGCGGCAGCTCCGGATGTGGCAGCTTCCCGTCTCTCACATGCATCGCAACCAATTCAGCGCAGCGATTCAGTGTTGGAAATACCTTGCCAGGATTGAGCAGATTACCAGCATCGAACGCGCATTTAACACGTAGCTGCTGAGCAAGATCGGCTGGAGAGAACATCGTTGGCATCAAATCGCGCTTCTCAACACCCACACCATGCTCGCCAGTGAGTACACCGCCGACATCCACGCAAAGCCGCAAGATATCGGCACCGAAAGCCTCGGCAGATTCGAGTTCACCAGGCTTGTTAGCATCATAAAGAATGAGCGGATGCAGATTGCCATCGCCGGCATGAAAGACATTGGCAACACGCAAGCCATATGTAGCGGAAAGCTGTGTCATACGCTGCAGCACCTCCGGCAAACGGTGACGCGGAATGGTGCCATCCATGCAGTAATAGTCTGGCGAGATACGACCCACGGCGGGGAAAGCCGCCTTGCGACCAGCCCAGATCAGAAGCCGCTCCGCCTCGCTCTCGCTCACGCGTAACCCGGTAGCGCCATGCGATGTGAGGATGTCACTCACGTGTGCGATGAGCTCGTCAACCTCGACCTCCGGACCATCAAGCTCGACGATCAGCAAAGCCTCGACATCGAGCGGATAACCCGCATGGACAAAATCTTCGGCGGCATGAATGGCAAGCTTATCCATCATCTCCATGCCTGCGGGAATGATGCCGGCACCGATGATCGCGGCGACGGCGACACCGGCATTTTCAGACGATGCGAAGCCGGCAAGCAGCGCGCGCGCTTTTTCAGGTTTCTTCAGCAACTTCACGGTGACTTCAGTGACGACGCCAAGCAGACCTTCCGATCCGGTGAAGAGGCCCATGAGATCGTAAAGGCCAGCATCGAGATGCTTACCGCCAAGGCGGATGATCTCGCCGTCCATTAGCACCACTTCGAGCCCGAGCAGGTTGTTCGTGGTTAGACCGTATTTTAGGCAATGCACACCGCCGGAATTCTCCGCGACATTGCCGCCGATTGAGCACGCTATTTGGCTGGAAGGGTCTGGCGCGTAATAGAAACCCTCGCTGGCCACGGCGTTTGAAATCGCTAGGTTGGCTACGCCTGGCTGCACAACGGCACAGCGATTGGCGAGGTCGATTTCAAGAATCTTGTTAAGCTTGCCAAGGCCGAGCAACAGGCCGTCGGCCAGGGGCAGCGCCCCACCGGAGAGCGATGTGCCTGCCCCACGGGGAACAACCTTGATATTGAAGCGATGCGCGATCTTGAGTGTTGCCGAGACCTCCGCTGTCGAACGCGGGAGGGCAACTGCGAGCGGCACCTGGCGATAGGCCGTAAGACCATCGCTTTCATAGGGGCGCATCGCGCGTGGATCAGAGATGACATTGTCGGCGCCCAAGGCCGCGCGCAAAGCAGCGACGAATTCTGGGGCAGCAGCAAACGCTGCTGAATCGGGCGGCGGCATCAGCATGGCACGAATCTATAGCGCAAAAAGAAAACGCACGGGAGAAAGTCCCGCGCGTTTTCTTCAATCAGATAGTCGGATCCAGTTCGATCAACGCGCTGGTCCGAAATTCTTCAGCCTGCGCAGCCCAATCCTGAGTTGAAGTTAATCAACCCTGGCGCGCCTTGAAGCGCGGATTGGTCTTGTTGATCACATAGACCCGGCCCTTGCGGCGCACGATACGGCAATCCTTGTGCCGCGCCTTGGCCGACTTCAGTGAGTTAACAACCTTCATGGTCCGGTTCCTTAGGTCAACGAGTCTTGAAATGGTGGCGCAACATAGTGACCAGGCCGCTTCCTGTCAACTATCGCCTTACCCATTCAACCTACTGATATATTTGAGTTAACGGGCAATTACCAATTCGACATCAGCTTACCACCGCCGAGCTTGATGGCGTAATAGCGCATGACCTTCAAATGGCCAGAATCCATGGCCCCGATCCGCCGCGACCACAGCT
>CAYOYT010000350.1:2288-3379 GCA_964408245.1 uncultured Dongia sp.
ACCAATTGATCTGGCAGCGCTTTGGCGTGAGCGGCCTTCTCGCCACCGGCTTGTGTAAAGCCGATCCAGCCATCCATGATCATCTTGCGGTACTGGTCGGTGATGTCCTCATTAACCCGAAGATCGAAGTTGAGCTCTCGGAACCATTTCACGTATTCGGCCCCGGATGCGAAATGGGTGGGATCGGCAGGAGCGAGGCCAAGGCCATGCACGCGCTGATCATTCTCAGCGATATCGTCGCCACGCACGAAATCAGTGACCGAGACTTGACCTCGAGATTTGAGCGCCCATTCGAAAGCTTTCAGCAACTTCTGCTTATCCGCCACCAAGTAAATCGACTCCGAGGACAAGATACAATCGACCGAGCCCTGCTTGGGCTCGAAGCTTTCGGGCGAATAGCGGGTGATATTGGCTTTTTTCTCCAAGCCCGCTTTGATGGAAAGCTCTTTAGCCGCCTTAGCGAGTTCCGGCGTTGGTTCAAGACCACTTACCCAGACACCGAACGTGTTTACAAGGGCACGTGTACCGCCGCCTAGGCCAGCGCCAAACTCCATTACCGTCAGCGATGGATTAAGGCCGAAAGGCTTGGCGAGGCCCAACATATATTTCTCACCGCCAGGTTTGTAATAACCTTCGCCCCAAACCTGCTGCTGAATGCGGATCGCTTCATTCTCCCATGACCGCAGCGGGGGAATGGTGATGGCAGAAATATTTAGAACCGGTTGGGCAGGCCCGCTGCTACCGTCCGAGGAGAGCGAGGGCAGACGAGCGTCATCGCCCTCCCACCATGCGCGCAAACGCACGCGCCAAGATATCTTGGCCCCCGTTTCTATTTTCATCTTCCCCAAACGTCCATTGCCGATCCAAGGCAAATCAACTACTTAACTGTACCGTTGGTATGCCCAAATCGCAAGTTAAGGTGGTCCGCCCATCATGTCGCCGCTTCGCGTGCCAGCTCTGATCTGCTCGCTGATTTCTGCGCTGGTCTGGGCAGCAACGAGACTGGGCTGGTGCTCTTATCGTTTGAGTTCGCGGGAGGATGGGTTTTAGTTATGAATGGCAGGAGCGATTATCTGGTGATTGGCGCTGGC
>CAYOYT010000351.1:0-3378 GCA_964408245.1 uncultured Dongia sp.
CCCGACAAGGGCCGCATCACAAAGTGCTAAAAATCAAGCCGGACTTGAACATTAACGAGGAGGAATGCGCGCAATTCCTCTCGGCACTCGGTCATGTGCTGACCGATCTTGGCCGTTAGGAGGCAGGCATGACCTTTCCCATCGAAAGCTATTCATCCTTCGGCGAAGATCGGTTGATCCTCAAATTCTTGTCTAAGCTGCCGGCCGGTTTCTATGTCGATGTCGGCGCCCACGCGCCGAAAAATTATTCCAATACCTACGCACTTTATCAGCGCGGCTGGTGTGGTATTGCGATCGATCCGGATCCGGACGCCATTGCGGCCTTCGGCCAGGAACGGCCGCGGGATATCGCCTTGCAAGTCGCGATCGGTACTAAGCCCGGCAAAGTAACCTTGCATCTCTTCAACGACCGCTCGATGAACACGATCGATAAAGCGCATTATGAGAAGACACTTCAAAATCCGCGCAAGCGCTATCAAGGCGATATCAGTGTCGAACGAAAAAGTCTTGCCGATATTCTCACCCGGCATGTGCCAGTGGGACACGAGGTTGATTTCCTGAATGTCGATTGCGAAGGTGCCGATCTCGACGTGCTGCGGTCTAATGACTGGGCGCGCTTCCACCCCAAGCTGCTCGCCGTCGAGGACCTCGATCTCGATCTCGAGAGAGTTGTGGAAAGCCGGATCTTCCGCTACCTGCGGCCACTGGGATATCGGCTGGTCTCACACCTGCATTACACTTCACTTTATCGCCTGAGCTGAATGCTCAAACCTTAGGGTGGGCGTGTTGAACGATTTGCCAACGCACCTTGGCCCAGCGATAGGCATCCATAATCGCCACGGCATAGATGAAGAAGCCGCCAGCATAACGGCCGACAATCGAGGCGTTGCTTGGTTATTGACGATCTGGCCCGTGCCAGGCAGGCAGATGGCGATGGCAAGCACCAACAGCGGCTGGAAGGGCGCCTTCAATGGCTTATGTGCCATGCGCGCATCTCGCTCTTCAAATCCTCGCACAGGGCGATGGCCCGATTCATCATATCTTGAAGCATATCAGGTGCCTAGTTGAATGTCGCGAAAATCGGCAATGCGCAGCACCATGTATTCCGCCCGTTGGCCTTGCTCAATGAGGCGTACCAGCCGCAGGCCCTTGGGTGTCACCAACATTTCCTTGGCCTCCGGCACCGCGAGGAAATCGATATGCCGATCCATCACAGAAAGTGACAGCGCATGAGCTGGATCATCCGTCTTAGCATGGGCACCGATGTGCCAATGCGGTGGCACCGGCATCTGAAATGGCAGATCGCTGCTCGGTGTATAGAACTCGTTGTTCTCGCCATGTATTTGAAGAACACGTGACGGTCGGCCGTCAGCAGAACGTCATCATATTCCCAGTTCATTTCGAACTGCCCGTTCGCGTCCTCATGATCATTCTGGTAGGGCTTCCAACCCAAGGTCAGCATCGAATCGCAGATTTCCGTGATAACGTCATAACGGCGCATGAGCGCCAGCTTGTCGTAGCAAGGCTTGTCCGCGGTGTCGGCGCTGTCGGCGATCTGCTTGCCATCTGGCGTGATAAGGAAAAACTCACATTCGACACCAGCTTTGGCGCGCAGGCCCTTTTTCCCGGCTTCGGTGACCTTGCGCTTCAGTAGATTGCGCGGCGCATCGGCCACGGGCTTGCCGTCCATCCACAGGTCGGAGGCGAGCCAGCCCACTTCGGGCTTCCAAGGCAGCTGAATGAGGCTGTAGGGATCGGGCTTGGCGAAGAGATCGGGTTGGGCCGGCGTCATGTCGAGCCAGGTAGCAAACCCCGCGAAACCGGCGCCATCCCTCTGCATGCCAGCGATGGCGGCGGCGGGAACGAGCTTGGCGCGCAGCGCGCCGAAAAGGTCCGTGTATGAGATCAGAAAATATTTGATCTTGCGGTCCTTCGCCGCCTTGGCGAGGTCGGTTGTCATTTTACTTACCCTCTGCGTTATAAATCCTCGAGTGCTAGTGATTTATTAACTTTCTTGTGGGCCGATCATGTATGTGGGCCGGTCCGAATACTCTCTCATCGTCTCAGTATTTGTCCTTGCCCGGGATCCAATTGGTCCCCGCAAGCGGCACCCCTGCCATGGCGGCCGATTCAACGGTCAGCGCCACCAGATCGTCTGGCTCCAGATTATGTACATGGCTCTTGCCGCAGGCGCGGGTGATAATCTGCGTTTCCATGGTCAGCACGGCAAGGTAATTGGCGAGGCGCTGGCCTGCCTTCACCGGATCGAGGCGCGCCGCCAAGGCCGGATCCTGTGTCGTAATGCCAGCCGGATCCTTGCCCTCATGCCAATCGTCATAGGCGCCGGCCGTGGTACCGAGTTTTTTGTATTCGGCTTCGAGGCTTGGCGCATTATCGCCGAGCGCGATAAGCGCCGCTGTGCCGATCGCCACGGCATCGGCCCCCATGGCCAGGCATTTCGCCACATCGGCACCGTTGCGGATGCCGCCAGAGACAATTAATTGCACCTTGTGGTGCATGTCGAGATCCTGCAACGCCTGTACCGCCGGGCGAATGGCGGCCAAAATTGGTAAGCCGACATGCTCGATGAAAACTTCCTGCGTCGCTGCCGTGCCGCCCTGCATACCATCGAGGACGACGACATCAGCACCGGATTTCACAGCCAGCGCCGTGTCGTAATAAGGCCGTGTCGCCCCAACCTTTACATAGATCGGTTTTTCCCAATTCGTGATCTCGCGCAACTCCGTGATCTTGATGGCGAGATCGTCAGGGCCGGTCCAATCCGGATGGCGACAAGCTGAGCGCTGGTCGATACCGATCGGTAGGTTGCGCATCTTAGCGACGCGCTCAGTGATTTTCTGACCCAGCAGCATACCGCCACCGCCGGGCTTGGCGCCCTGCCCGACCACTATTTCGATCGCATCCGCCTTTCGCAGATCATCGGGATTCATGCCATAGCGCGAGGGCAGCAACTGGTAAACCAATTTCGAAGAATGACCGCGCTCCTCCGGCGTCATACCACCATCGCCAGTCGTGGTGCTGGTGCCCATTGCTGAGGCGCCGCGGCCGAGCGCTTCCTTGGCATTGCCTGAAAGGGCGCCAAAGCTCATGCCGGCGATGGTCACGGGAATCTTGAGTTCAATAGGCTTCTTCGCGAAACGCGTACCGAGCACGACATCGGTGCCGCATTTTTCGCGATAACCTTCCAGCGGATAGCGCGAGATCGAGGCACCGAGGAACAGGAGATCGTCGAAATGCGGTAGACGCCGCTTGGCACCACCACCGCGGATATCATAGATGCCGGTCGCGGCAGCGCGCTGAATTTGCGCGATGGCATCCTGGTCAAAGGTCGCCGAATAGCGCGGTGGCGTGTAGAAG
>CAYOYT010000352.1:0-3372 GCA_964408245.1 uncultured Dongia sp.
GATCGAGAGTAGCAGCGCATTGAGCTCAGCTGATTCCTTTGGGTTGAGGCCCGCGGCAGGCTCGTCGAGACAGAGAAGGACGGGTTCCGTGCACATGGCGCGCGCGATCTCGAGACGTCGCTGATCGCCGTAAGGCAGACTGCCGGCAGGTTCATCGGCCACGCGCGTGAGTTTCACACGCTCGAGCCAATGCACCGCTAATTCCTTGGCCTTGGCTTCGGCGCGGCGGAAAGACGGTAGACCGAGAAGACCCAGAACTGTCCAGCCCGAAGCGTGCATAAGCTTGTTGTGTTGCGCCACCATCAGATTTTCCAGTACCGACATGCCGGGAAAGAGCCGAATGTTCTGAAAGGTGCGCGCAACTTTCGCCTTCTGACCAATGCGGAAACCGTCCATCCGCTCGAGGAGGTAAGGGGTCGCCCTTTCGGATTGTAGCGCTATACGACCGACCGTCGGCTTATAGAAACCCGTGATGCAGTTGAAGAGCGTCGTCTTGCCAGCACCGTTTGGACCGATGACCCCAGTGATCTGGCGCTTCTTGGCCTGGAAACTGACATTGTTTATGGCGACCAGGCCACCGAAGCGCATCGTGAGACGCTCGACGTTGAGCAAAGTATCGCCAGCGGCGGTCATGGGCGGGTTCATTTCGTCGCCCCCGCGGTCGTCGGTGGCAAGACCTTCTTGCCATGAAGCTGGATCGTGGGCACGCGAAAGGATAGCAAGCCCTTTGGGCGCAGCAGCATGATCAGCACCATGACGCCGCCAAAGACCAGCATGCGATAAAGCGATAGTTCTCGCAGCACTTCGGGAAGACCGATCAGCAGGATCGCTGCCAGGGCAACTCCCACCTGGCTGCCCATGCCGCCGAGAATGACAATGGCAAGGATTACCGCAGATTCGATAAAGGTAAAGCTCTCCGGACTGACAAATCCCTGGCGCGTGGCAAAGAACGATCCAGCAAAACCAGCGAACATCGCGCCGATGGCGAAAGCGGTGAGCTTGGTGTTGGTGGGATTGATACCGAGCGCACGGCATGCGGTCTCGTCCTCGCGCAAAGCTTCCCAAGCTCTACCGATCGGCATCTTACGCAAGCGCAGGGTTACGAAGTTCGTAATCAGCGCCAGTCCGATAATGACATAATAAAGAAAATAGACGCGGTGCGTCGTACTGAAGTCGATACCGAATAAAGTATGGAAGGCAAGTTCGCCCTCCTTCGGATTGCGCTCGAAGGGGATACCGAAAAAATCGATCTTGGCAATGTTGCCAAGACCGTTCGGCCCGCCCGTGAACCATTGCCAGTTGATGAGAATGAGGCGAATGATTTCGCCAAACCCTAAGGTCACGATGGCGAGATAATCGCCTCGGAGACGCAAGACGGGGAAGCCAAGTGCCAAGCCAAAGGTCGCGGCTATCGCACCGGCGATTGGCAAACTTTCCCAGAAGTTGAGGCCGAGATCGACCGAGAGCTTGGCATAGGTATAGGCGCCGACGGCATAGAAGGCGACGTAGCCAAGATCAAGCAAACCCGCGAGACCGACAACGATGTTAAGGCCCCAGCCAAGCATGACATAGGTCATAACCAGGACGAGACTATCGACCAACTTGCGGTCACCCCACGGGGTCCACGGAATGATGATCGCGAGCGCGATCAGCAGCGGCCCCAGAATGCCAGAAAGATTTTTGGAAACGCGCGCCTGCCGTGATTCGGCAGCTTCACGCGCTTCCAACGATTGCGCGCCAACCAAGCGCTTGCGCCGCGCCCGCAGGCCCGCAGCCAGCACGAAGAACGCACCGATACCGAAGATCACGTTCACCATCGGCTGCTCGAACGGGAGGGTATCGGGTTGCAGCGGATCGACGGTGACAAAAAGCTCCCCATAAAGAGGCAGCTCCATCACGCCGACAACGCCGGCGCCGAAAAGATAGAGGAAGCACAGAGTGCCGCCAATGATCGCGGGCCAAACGCGACCGAACCGGGTCAGCGTCATCAGGAAACGGCCTGCGGGAATGAGGATCACTGCCGACAGCACATCGCTGTAGCGCGTGATATAGCTCATCGACTGCCCCTGAAGGACCTGCGTCTGATAACCTATCATGAGCCAGCTGAGCAGAAAGACAAGGACGGCGGCAAAGACCGCGTCTTTCGCGGCTTCGATCAGCGGTGACGGCGCCTTGGGACCGGCGGAAAGGGTCGTATCAGTCATATCTCAGACCTTTTCCACTTCGGGTCGCCCAAGGAGGCCGGTCGGACGGAAGATCAGCACCAAGACCAACACGCAAAACGCCGCAACATCTTTATATTCAGCCGAGAAGTAAGCGGACCAGAGTGCTTCGATCAGGCCTAGCAGAATGCCACCCAGCATCGCGCCTGGAAGTGAGCCAATACCTCCGAGCACGGCCGCGGTGAAGGCTTTGATACCAGCAAGGAAACCCATGTAGAAGTCATTGTTGTGGTAATAGAGCGTCACCATCGTGCCGGCGATGGCGGCAAGGCTGGCACCCATCACGAAAGTCATAGAGATGGTGCGGTCGACATTGACGCCAAGGAGCGAGGCCATCTTCATGTCTTGTTCGCAGGCACGCTGGGCGCGACCGAGCGAGGTACGGGTGATGAGCAGCGTGAAGCCCGCCATCAGCACGACCGTGGCGATGATGATGATGATCTGCATCCAGGTAAGCTGAACCGTGAAGCTGCCGTCGCTGGGGGTCATGATGGGAACGCCACCGCTGATGATCGATTCGATCGGCTTGGGGCGGGGACCCTGCACCAGCTGCACATAGTTCTGAAGGAAGATTGACATGCCAATGGCGGTAATGAGGGGCGCCAGGCGCGGGGCGCCGCGCAAGGGCCGATAGGCGATGCGTTCGACCGTCCAGCCATAAGCGGCGGTCAATACCATGGCGACCACGAGCATCAGCAGCAATTGCAGTGGCACCCACGAGATGCCGAGCGTGCCGCACAGCAAGAACACGATCATCGCCTGAAAAGCGCCGATCATGTAAACATCGCCATGGGCGAAGTTAACCATGCCGATAATGCCGTAAACCATCGTATAGCCGATGGCGATAAGTCCGTAGATTGATCCGAGCGTAAGCCCGTTGATCAGCTGCTGCAGGAAATATGGAAACCAATCCATCTCGCGCGCAGTCTCCTCTGTTCTGGGCTCTTCAGGCCCGCCTGCGCAACACGCCATGGCGACAGCGGTCGGATTGGAAATGCCCTAAGACAGTGCGCGAGACCGAAACCAAGAGGAATCGATCAGTCGGCACCGACGTCACGTCAAACGAAAGGCCCCCATTCCGGCCACAACTCGCGGGCTTTTACCTGCCCATCGGCGTGCAGCTCTTCATTAAGGCGGACCCTATCGCGAC
>CAYOYT010000353.1:0-3353 GCA_964408245.1 uncultured Dongia sp.
AACAGGAGCAAACACATACACAGCCATCAACACAAGCGCTTGAAGACGATGGCGCTAACCCTTGGGGCGCACTAGGCGGAAGACAAGGGGGGCTGCCACCACGATCATAAATATCCGCACGACGTGGTGGCTGGAAACATAGGCGGCATCGATACCGAGGGCGAGGGCGATCAAGCTCATTTCGGCAAGCCCGCCCGGCGCAAAGGCAAGTAAGGCAGAGCTGAAGGGTATTTTCGCCGTCGCATCGACTGCAAAGCCGAATCCGGCGGCGACGAGTAGCAGAATGCCTGTAGCGCCACCAGCTAAAATGATACCGCGGACGACCAACCGTAGTGGCAGGCCGGTGAAGCGAGCGCCGATCATCGACCCGACGACAACCTGAGCCAAGGCCACCAATTCCGCTGGTGGCCTTGATGAGGTCATGCCTGCCACATGCAAGCCAGCGCTGACCATCATCGGCCCAACCAAAGCATATGCCGGCAAACGGATAAGCCTCGCGCCGAAGAAACCGATCACACCGGCGCCAGCCAGCCAGACAAGATCGACTAGGTTTAGCGGTGCTACGTTCCCGATGGTGCCAGGGCTGGCGGGCGTGTAGCCCCCAAGCCAACGATAACCAAAGGAAAGTACGAAAACAGCGACGAGGATGCGGGCACCATGGGCGAGGGAAATGCGTGCCTCATCGCCGCCGAAAGTGCTGCCCGCCATGATCATTTCCGAGAGACCACCGGGTGCCGCCGAGAAATAGGCGGTGACTGAATCGTAGCCAGCGAACCGGATATAATAATGGCGGATCAGGAACGTCGTGACGACGATGTAGAGACTCAACCACAAGAAACTAATCGCCCAATACTGCAGATGGTTCAGAATTTGTGGCGTGAATGCGCTGCCTAACATAATGCCGAGGATGGCGACAAAAACCATGCGAACCCGCGGCATGATGGCGATACGCAGGCCTGAGACCGCCGCGATGGTTGTAACCGTCATCGCCCCCATCATCCAAGGCAGCGGTAGATGTAAAATATAGAAGACAGTACCGCCCAATGCTCCCAATCCGAGACACAAGATCCTGGCACTTAGGGCGGGCGAGAGGGTGAGAGGCATCGCGGATTAGATCTCAGCTGTAACTTTCAGGCCTTCGAGCACGGCTTCTTCAGCCGTGCGGGGCGTCAGGCAATCGCCGATCACATGCAATTCACCATCCCACCCGACAAGTTCGTCTTCAAGCGCGCTTTGGCTTTCGTGTCCCAGCGACGCGACGACGGTTTCGATGCCTTCAAAAATAATCGGTTCGGCACTGGTCGCGTGCTGAAAGTAGACAGTATCTCCGTCAACCCCGTATAGCCGTGCATAGGTGATGATCTCAACATTAAGCTTGTGCAGCTCACCCACCCAATGGTCGCGGACATACTGGTGGATGCGTTGGCCGGCCATGTAGCCATCGACGCAGAGTCGAACATGGCAGCCGGCACGGGCAAGCTTCTCGGCGACACCCATGCCGATCCAATCGCAGCGCCAATCGGCGATCACCACGGAACGACCGATATTTACTTGATCGCGGATGACATCCCAGGCCGTCACCACATGGTCGCCATCGATGCCTTCGATGCCGGCAGCAAGAGCCGTGCGCGGCTTGGCGCCGGTCGCAATGATGACGGCATCGGGTTTCTCCACCTCGATCAGGGCGCGCGTCACCTTTGTCTTGGTGCGAATTTCCGCACCACCTAATTGAACCTCGCGGGTAAGGTTGGTGACAATGCCGCCGAATTCGGTCCGACTAGGCAGCATCTGCGCGATGAGCGCCTGGCCACCCAACCGATCGCTGACCTCACATAAAATGACGTCATGGCCGCGCTCCGAGGCGACAGCTGCCGCCTTCATGCCGCCCGGACCGCCTCCGGCGATAAAGATCTTTTTCTTGCGGACGATCTGTCTGCGAGTGCCATAGACAAGTTCACGCCCTGTCTCTGGATGCTGAATGCAGGAGATCGGATAGCCGAGATGGAAATGCCCGATACAGGCCTGATTGCAGGCGATACAAGCGCGAATGTCTTCCAGCTGGCCCGCTTCGGCTTTTTGCGGCATCTAAGGATCGCAGATCATGGCACGCGTCATGCCAATGAGATCCGCTGCACCCGTCGCTAGAATCTTTTCGGCATCTTGCGGTTGGTTGATGCGGCCGGCGACGAGTACAGCCGCTTTGACCTTGGCCTTCACTGCAGCGGCAAATGGTGCCACATAGCCGTTGGCGATTGCCATAGGTGGTGCGATATGCACGGCGCCCCCAAAGCTCGCTGACGAACCGGCGATGACGTTGAAGTAATCTACCAATCCATCGAGCGCCTGGATGGCAATAAGGCTTTCGCCTTCTTGAAGGCCATCATGATCCTTGTCGTCGCCGCTGATACGCAAACCGATGACCAAGTCTGTGCCGACTTTCGCGCGAATGGCTTCAGCGATTTCACGCATGAATCGCAGGCGGTTTTCGAAGCTGCCACCATAGGCGTCGGTACGTAGGTTGGTGCGCTCGTTGAGGAACTGTGCTGGTAGATAACCGTGGCTCGCCACGATCTCAACGCCATCAAGGCCGCCCTTTTGCAGGCGTAGAGCTGCGTTTGCGTAACCCTCGATAATCTCTTTGATCATGTGTGTCGACATCGGTCGTGGCATCACATGGAAGCGCTCATTGGGAATGGCCGACGGCGCGTAGGCTACCGGCGCTGTTCCGTCCTGGCTTTCCATGATTTCACGACCGGGATGAAAAAGCTGGCCGAATATCTTTGTGCCATATGGCTTGCACGCTGCAACGACGTCTTGGTATCCGGGGATGCAGTCATCCGTGGTCGCCATGATGAGGTGCGAGGTATAACGCGCCGTCTCATGGACGCCCGCAACCTGCATGATAATCAGTCCCGCTCCGCCTTTGGCTCGAGCTTTGTGATAGGCAACCAACCGCTTGTTGGGTGTGCCATCGGTGGGCATGGTTGTGTCGTGACCGGTTGAGACAATACGATTCTTGATTTGGCAATTGCGGATCGTGAAGGGCTGGAATAGGTGGCTAAAGGCGGTCATATTCTGGCTCACGAGAAGAAGCTTGCTGGACTGCTCGCGACCCTATCGCGGCTCCGGCCGGCTTTGAAGGACGATCTTGCGTCGCTTTAACGCTAAAATGGCAAAAACAATTGACTCTCTGGCGCTTTGTCGTTGATTTGACGCCAAATAGATCGATCCGAAGAGGTTTTCATGATCCCGCGCTATTCCCGTCCCGAAATGACCAAGATCTGGGACCCGGAGAATCGCTTTCGCATCTGGTTTGAAATTGAGGCGCATGCCTGCGATGCGCTGGCTGAGCT